>CAIPFS010000582.1 GCA_903864375.1 uncultured Verrucomicrobiota bacterium | reverse complement strand
TTGGACCGCCTCCCGGTCCCGGAGATCCATTTGAAGAAAGCGATAGCGCGGATGCCGTTCGACGCCTCGAAGACTGGCCAGGTGACCGGCGTAGGTGAGGCAGTCGAGATTCGTCAGTTGCTCCACCCCGGGCTGGTCGATTAGAAATTCAATCAGATTCGAACCGATGAACCCGGCACCGCCTGTGACCAGCAGCCTCATGGATGGGATTCCCACGCCTCCGGGCTTGCCGCAGCAGCCGACCGGGAGGCGGTACGCCTCAGGCTTTCCATACCTGTCCCTCCCTCAAGGCTTTTCCCTCCATGGCGTTGCGCGTATCCACAATCAGCGGTGCCCAGGCCGCCAGTTCCTTCCAATTCACTGAATCGTGGGCGGTGCTGATCAAGACCAAATCAAATGAGCCGACCGTCTGCTGATCCCAGGCAACCGACGAAACTCCCGCCCACTGTGGGTGCTCCCGGGTGGGGCGGATGACGGGGACATACGGGTCATGGTAGGCAACGACAGCTCCGCGCTGGCTCAGCATCTCCATCAGAACGTAGCTCGGCGACTCCCGGTCATCATCCACATTGGGCTTGTAGGCAATGCCCAGGAGTAGAATGCGCGATCCATGAACCGGCTTGCGAACGGCATTCAGGGCGTCACTCACCCGCAACACCACCCGTTCGGGCATCCTCGTATTGATTTCACCTGCCAGTTCAATGAACCGGGTGACCTGACCATACTCCCGCGCCTTCCAGGTGAGGTAATAAGGATCGATGGGAATGCAATGTCCCCCCAGTCCGGGCCCCGGGTAAAACGGCATGAATCCAAAAGGTTTGGTTTTTGCGGCGCGGATGACCTCCCAAATGTCGATGCCCATCGCTTCGTAAACCACCTTCAACTCATTGACGAGGGCGATGTTGACGCTTCGAAAGATGTTCTCCAGGAGTTTGGTGGCTTCTGCGGTGCGGCAGGAAGAAACCGGTACCGTCGTCTGGATGGCCCGCTGATAAAGTGCCTGAGCCCGGGCCAGGCATGCCGGCGTGAGACCGCCGATCACCTTGGGGATCGTGGCGGCACCGTTCCGGGGATTCCCCGGGTCCTCGCGCTCTGGAGAATAGGCCAGATGAAAATCAACGCCTGCCTGGAGTCGGGATCCGGCTTCCAGGACCGTTTTCAATTCCTCCTCTGTCGTTCCCGGATAGGTGGTCGACTCGAGAACCACCAGCGTGCCCCGCTGGAGGTGGGGTGCGATGGAAGTTGCCGTGGCGATGATGTAGGAGAGATCGGGATCCCGATGCGCATTCAGGGGGGTGGGCACGCAGATGAGCACGGCCTCCACCTCGGCCACCCGCGACAGATCGGTGGAGGCGGTCAACTGACCTGAATCCACCTGCTGCCGGACGGCTTCTGCGGGAATGTGGTGGATGTAGGAACGACCTGCATTGAGTGCATCCACCTTGACCGGGTCGTGGTCGAGCCCGATGACCCGGACTCCCGATCGGGCAAACTGCAACGAGAGCGGCAACCCCACGTAGCCCAGACCGATGACGGCGATGGAAGTCATTCCGTGCAGGAAGGAGACATCGGGCCTCAGGCGGCGGCTGAGGGGCGCAGGGCGGGTTTTCCGCTGACGGGAAGACCTGGTTCCGCGGTAGTGGCTGATCGTTCCCCAAAACTTTTCCACCAGCGCAAGGGGAGACAACCGAGGGCGATGAGGAGCAGCTGACTGATGACGAAGAGCCCCAGTGTCTGAAAGGCACCATTCAGGAAACCGTAACTGTGGAGTCCGACCCCCAGCATGTTGACTCCGAACCACGACCAGGACGTCACGATGTTGCCGGCGATGGCCAGAGTCATGATCCCGCGTTCGCGCACCAGCCCTCCCCACCGCGCGTGGAGGATGAGTGCATTCCACAGCACAATGATCAGCGCCCCATTTTCCTTGGCATCCCAACCCCAGAACCGGCCCCAGGATTGATCGGCCCAGATGCCGCCCAGCACCGTGCCGGTGAAGCTGAACAGGGTGGCAAAGCAGATGATGCCGTAAACCATGCGGGCCATGGCCCGTTGAGTCGCCGCATCCAATCCGCGGGTGAACACGCCGCGGATCACATACACAATGGCCAGAAACCCGGCCACGAAGGTGCTGGCGTATCCGAGGGTGACAATGACCACATGAGTGGCCAGCCAGAAATTGGTGTCCAGAACGGCCCTCATCATTTCCATGGTGTCGCCGTCGAGGGCGAGATTGTGGGCGATCACGAGGGTGACGAATCCGAGAAAGCTGCCGACCACGAGCCCGATGGCATTGCGCCAGAAACGTTCCAGCACCATCCCCAGCACGATGGCGCCCCAACCGATGAAGATGGCCGACGAGTACAGGTTGGTGACGGGTGGCCTGCCCTGCAACGCCATCCGGTAAATGAGCCCCACGGTATGAATGGCAAACGCAAGTCCCACCAGGGCGAATGCCGACTGCCGCAACCAGGAGTCGAAGGTGAACCAGTACGCCAGCGCCAGCAGCAGTGCGACCACGTAGATCGTCATGGCCGTGTAAAATGGAGCCATCCGGTTAAAGAAAACTTCATGGTTGGCATGGCTCAATTCGGACGAAAAGTTGGCCTGGATCCAGTCGTGATAATCCCTCAACTCGGCATTGAACCGGTTGGTGTCCCGGGCGGCAAAGGCATCGCCGAGGCTGGCCCAGGCCAGCAGCGAGCGGGGAAGGGGTTCCCCGCCGCGAATTGCCACCAATCGGGTATTGATCCGGCTCCAGTCCTCGGTGCCATCGGGAGGGAGCAGCAGCGGGACTTTCACCGTCGAACGTTCGCCGGTTTCCGATTCCCGGTCTGCGCCGACCAGGACCTGACCGCCAATCCGCAGCAGCGGGTCATTGTTGTCCTTGGGAATCTCCCTGCCCGCATATTTTGCCCGCAGGGTCTCCCGCAGCGTGGCCCCATTGTCCAATGACCGTGAAAACTGCGAGAGGAACTGGCCGTAATCCCGGATATCCCTCGGTCGGGCCGTGCTTTGAAGGGCGTTGTAAAGCGAGAGAGCGCTGCTGAGCTTGCGAACCGCCTGGTCAAATGCATCGTGTTGGGAGGCATCCTTTTTCGCCACGCGTTCCGATTCCTTCTGAAGTGACGCGACATTCTTCTCGGTGACGATCTGTTCCCACGAGAAATGTTTGCCGTCCTCCCGGAGCGCCGGATCCGTGGAGTCATTTTTCAAAGGAAGCTTCAGCAGGGAGATGAGGTCCGGATGGTCCACACGAAAGACCTTTCGATGACTGGCCCGTTCACTGTCGAACAGGACCTCCGCCAGCCATTCTTCAGCGGGCACGGTCCGTTCCTCCGCCAGATCGTAGTGGGAATAGCGGTCGCGGATTTGTACCAGGGCATTTCGCGCCAGGGATTCAAACGGCTGATGGCGGCCTCCATTGACCACCGGGGTGCGGGCAAGCATCCCCCAGGCCAGTCCCGGGTCGCGCGGAGACAGGAGGGTGCTGAGAAACCAGGCCGCGAAGGCGGCGCAAAGCATCCAGGGGAGGTGTTTTTTCATGGAACTCAAAGGATAAAATCTAGGTGGCGACCCGGCGGCGGACAAATTGGACCAGGTGAATCCCGAACTGCACCAGCAGGCCGCAGGCGACGAGGGCGCAGCCAATGTAGGGAGTGAGCCACGACGGGTTCTGGACCACCTGCAGGACGCTGTGGGCCACCGGGGTGGAGAAGAATTCGTCGCGTCCCATCTGGTATTGGAAGTAGGTCAGGCCGCCGTACCGCAGTGGGTTGTTCATGTAGATGTTGACCTCGCGCCGTTCGCCACGGGCCGGGTGATCAATCAAAACCCGGCTCTGAAAGTTCTTGGGAATATCGGTCCCCCGATAGACATCGTGGGTGGTTTTGAGCAATTGCAGGGTGAAGGGTTGGTAGTAGCGGCGTGGACGAAGGGTCAAGGTGTACGTCCTGCCATCCGCCACCACCGTTTGCTCTTCCGTCAAAAACGAATACAGCTGCCCGGCCATCATGTGCGCCTGGCTGTCTTCACCCGTGGTGTCGCCCCGGCTGAACCGCTTGTACCAGGAGGTGCGTGCGCTCTTGGCCATCACGGGATCCCCCGACCAGCCGGACAGAGCCCAGGAGCCGAGGCTTTTTCCACCGGAATCCGCCAATTCAATGAGGACCGTTGGGATGTTCTTCTCGTCCATCTTGTGGGTTTCATTCACCGGGAGGAAATCAAAGTGCCTGCTGACCGGGCTGGAAGCCTGGGGCGGCCCGTTGGTGGCGCGTGGGGCGCGAAAGATGGGTTCCGAGTTGGGGAACCACCGGGAGATCCGCACCGTGAAGGGAAGTCGATCGTGACGAACGATCTCCCCGTCCCGCAGGCGCCCCTCCGGGATCGCCACCACTTCGGTCATCCGGTCACCCGGGGCATCCGAAAGGATGGCCAGCTCGGATGCGGTGAAGTCCTCGGAAAAGTTGCGCCATTCCCCTTCGCTGAAGGTCATCCGGCTTTCCCGTGCAAGCATGTCGGTGAACAATTGTCCGACCAGCAGCAGGACCACGCCCAGATGCGACAGCAGGATGCCGCTTTTTTTCCAGGTGAACTTGAATCGCGTCGCGTGGGCAGCAATGAGATTGGTCAGCAGCAGGGTTCCCAGCAGGTATCCCCCGGGAAGCGGGATCACGATCCACCGCCAGCCCTCGGTCAGCGGGGACCAGGTGGAAAACCAGGACCGGAAATAGCGGTTCTGCGCCAGGTAAAGTCCGTCGTCGGTCTGAGCCAGGGTACCGAAAAAGACCACCAGCACGCTGAATCCAAGGAGAATCACCGTCAGTCGCAGGGAACTCAACGGCGACAGGACCCGCTTCCACAGCGGACGTGACAGCGTGGTTCCAGCGACCGGGTTCGATCGGGGGGCGGGTGGAACGACCACCGGGGCGGAACTTGCCGGGGTGCTCATGGGTAGGTCACGGACTGCACGAATTTCTGGAAGCGTTCCCGTTCTGCTGTCACCAGGGCCTTGGGTCCCGTGAGCTTGTAAAACCAGGTCCGGTCGGAGCGCTGCACAATGGCCGCCAGAAGGTTGCTTCCGGCGTGCCCGGCGGTGCCCTCGAGTTCCACCAGCAATGCCTTCTCCCCCTGGGCCAATGCGAGACTCTTGAGGCTGCTCGACAACTCCGTCTCATCGACTGGAGGGAGTTCCAGCTGTCGACGCCACCGGGTCACATTGGCCACCACCCCACCCGCCTGGGCACCCAGGGCAACCACGGAAAGGTCTCCGACAGCACCGCCGTCCCCGGGGACGACAAAGCTGGCCAGCCGCATTCCGTTTCCAGCCGTGGCCTTCCATGAGGCCGGTGGGGTCCATTGAGGCAGGTCGGTGGATGGCGGTGGAGCCACCGGTCCGGACATGGCCGGGCCACCGGCACCGCCGGCGGGGGCGGTTGGTTCGGATCGGTCGTTGGAGCCCACCTGCACTGATTTCAGCCAGGCAATAAACTTGGGTTTGTTCTCCGCCACCAGGGCATCCTCGCCCATCAGTTTGAAAAAGATGGTTGCCTGCTCCACTGCCAGCATGGAGACCAGGGTCCGGCTTTTGAAGTGACCATCGAGGATGTTCTGGTCGCTCACCAGTTCATACATCCGCGCGTCCAACGACCCGATCTTGACCGGTTGTCGAAGGGATTCGATCTGCGCCTCGGTGACCGGCTCCAGCTGAAGTTCGCGCAGCCACCGGTTGACGTTGTCCAGTTCGCCGCTGGCCTCGGGCCCCAGGGGAACCACGGAAACGCTCGCCGTTCGACCGTTCGTCCCCTGAATCGCGTAGCTGGCCAGACGCATGCCGCCCGTGGACGGCACGGCCATCCAACCCTCTGGAGTCACCCAGGGTGGGGATTGACTCTCGGTGGGACGGGCGGAGGCCGGTGCTCCCGCGGCCGGAGTTTCAGCCACGGCTGGAGGTGAAGGGGGCAGGTCCTTGGGGGCCTGATAGACCTGAACCTCCTCGCGCTTGCATCCCTGCCAGGCAAGGGAAGCCAGCGCCATCAAGGCCAGAAAGGGCAATCGGCGGAAATCCATCGGTACTAAGTAACCATTGGCGACGGTTCCGGCAAGTGAGCCTTCGCGGGGTCCATGCGTGGACGCTGGAGAAACCATTCCGGTTCAACCTCATTTTCATCGTCCCCCACCGAAAATTTGGTGCCCGGTCGAATGCATGGCACCCTGTCCCCTCATGCTGACTTTCCAACGCACGCTCGAAGCCGCCATCGGCTACGTTGAGCTCGGCATGGCAGAGGAGGCCCTGCAGGAGTTGGACAGTCTGAGTCCGGATCAACAACGGGAGGCTCCCTCCCTGGAATTGCGCGCAGTGGTCCTCCAGCAATTGGAACGTTGGGACGACGCAGCCGCCGTTCATGCAGAATTGTGCCGTGCCTCGGGCGCTTCCATAGACCGTTTCATCGGCTGGGGCTGCGTCCTGTACGAACTCGGACGGTATGACGAGTGTCGCTCGGCCCTTCTCGCCGCACCCTCGGAAGCTCGCGAACACGGACTTTGGAATTATCACCTCGCCTGCTATGAGATTCTTCTGGGTAACACGGAGGCGGGACGACAGTTGATCCGGAAATCCCTTCGAATCGAACCCCGCCTTCGGTCGATGGCTCTCCGAAACGAAAATCTCCGGCCACTGCTCGAATCGGAATAGCCCGGGCTGGACCAACAACGTTTCCTTTTCTATCTCTTGCCCATGCGTCGGACATTCATCGCATCGGTCTTTTTCTTTCTTCTGCTGGCGTCCGGTCCTCTTCCGACCCGGGCGGGGCCCGCCTCGGCGCTGGTTTTCCAGACCGATTTTGGTGTCAAGGATGGTGCTGTCTCCGCCATGAAGGGCGTCGCTTTTGGCGTCAGCCCGGAACTGTCCCTGTTTGACCTGACCCACGAAATTCCCGCCTTCAACATCTGGGAGGCCGCCTACCGTTTGAAACAGTCGGTCCCCTACTGGCCGAAGGGTACGGTGTTTGTGAATGTGGTGGACCCCGGTGTCGGCACCGAGCGCAAGGGGGTTGTCGCCCTGACCCGTGACGGCCATTTCATCGTCTCACCCGACAATGGATCGCTGACCCTGCTGGCGGAACAACCGGGCATTGAGGCCATCCGGGTCATCGATACCACCCGACACCGTCGTCCGGGCAGCGAAGCGAGTTATACCTTCCACGGACGTGACATTTTCGCCTTCGTGGGCGCGAAACTGGCGGCAGGCCAGATTCGCTTTGAAGACGTGGGCCCTGACCTGGGACGCGATTGCATCCGGCTTCCCCATGCGCCTCCCGCCCTCCAATCGGGGGTTCTGTCGGGAACCATCGCTGTCCTGGACCCCCAGTATGGCAATGTCTGGTCGGACATTCCCAAATCCCTGTTCGACCAGCTCGGTCTCAAACCCGGAGCCTCCCTGAGCTATCGGATTTTTCACGGTGGCAGGAGCATCTGCTCCGGAACGGCACCCTATTCGGACACCTTCGGTCGGGTTGCCCCGGGCAAACCATTGGTTTTCCTCAATTCCCTTTTAAACGTGTCGATCGCCCTCAATCAGGGCAATTTTGCCGCCCGCCATCATGTGGCCTCCGGTCTGGACTGGACGATTGAATTTCGAGTCGTGCCGTAACCCTGGTCGCTTGAAGGTGGGCGTGGCTTGCCGGATGGCGGAGGACTGCCAGTTTCCCGAATGAAAGAAAACCGCGGATGAAGACACTGCGGGCAGTTGCCTGGATGTTCAGTTTTCTTGCTGGAAGCTGTTTCGGCGGCTCCACGGATTTTGACGCTCAACATGGGCAGTGGAGTCGCATCCTTTCCCGGCAGGTGACGAATGGCCTGGTCCGATATGCCGACGTTCATGCCGCTCCGGCGGAATTAAACCAGTATCTGGATGGCCTGGCTCGCGTTTCGGATGATCAGTTCAAAGCCTGGCAGCGTCCGGATCAACTGGCGTTTCTGATCAACCTTTACAACGCGGCCACGGTTCAATTGATCGTCGATCACTATCCGGTCCCGAGCATCCGAAAGATTGGAACGGTGTGGAAGGGGCCGTGGAAACAGGAGATCGTCCGTTTGTGGGGAAAGGTGATCACGCTCGACGCTCTGGAGCACGAAATCATCCGTCCGCGTTATCAGGAACCCCGGGTCCATTTTGCCCTGGTTTGCGCGGCCATGGGTTGCCCTCCCTTGCGCGGCGAAGCCTTCGTCGGCACGCGCCTCAATGAACAATTGGACGATCAAGCCCGGCAATTTCTGGCGTCGCCGCTGAAAAACCGGATCGATGTGAAGGAGCGCACGGTCTACCTCTCGCCCATCTTCAAATGGTACGCAGGAGACTTTGAGGCCAGGTCTGGCTCCGTCCTCACGGCGATTCGACCCTTCTGGCCGTCTGCGGAAACCGCAGCGTTGGAGCTGTCGGGTCTCAAGCTGAGGTATACCGATTACGATTGGGCTCTGAACGAACAGTCGGATCGATAGCTCTCAGCGGGCTCAGGACCGCAACCGGGGGCAGCCGAATTTGCCGTTGGCGGCGCTCCGCAGGATGCCGGGTCGAGTCGTTGCGGGAGCCGGTTGCTGGCGACCCATTCACAAATGTTACGGAAGGTGGGTTGCCAAAGGGCGAACGGATTGGCACAAACAGCGTTCGATGTCGCTACCTGTACTGACGGCGGATCAAATGAGGGCGTGGGAGGCTGCCAGCTGGGCAGTCAAGGTATCGGTCAACGCCGTCATCGCCGTGGTGGGTGAGCGTCTTGCCGCGCGGATCAAGTCGCTGCTGCCCCAGGGTGGGCGGGTCCTGCTTCTGGCGGGCAAGGGCCACAACGGGGACGACGTCCGGGCGGCGGCCGCCAAGCTGAAGGCTGGCGACGTCGAATTGGTCAATGTCCATGACCCGATTACCGCCCTGGACCGCGTGCGGACCGGTTTGTCCCGTTCCCCGGCGCTGGTCGTGGACGGACTTTTTGGCATCGGACTTCGCGGACCGCTATCCGCTCCCTGGGTGGAACTCCTGGAGCTGGTGAACGCCGCTGGCCATCCTGTTCTGGCGGTGGATGTTCCATCGGGCATTGATGCGGATACGGGAGAGCCCCAGGGTGTGGCCATCGCCGCCAGGTTGACCATCGCCGTCGGCGCTCCCAAAATCGGCCTGTTCCTTGCCCCGGCTGCTCCCTATGTGGGCCGTGTCGAGGTGGCTTCGGGAATTGGCCTGACTCCCCAATTCAATCCAGTTGCCGGTGCCGCTTCCGGCCCCAGTCTCGCCTGGACCGAGGCGACCGACTTTTTTGGACTGCTTTCAAACCGACCCGTAGCTGCCCACAAGGGTGATTTTGGTCATCTGGTCATTGTCGCCGGAAGCCTCGGGTATCACGGGGCCGCGGTTCTGGCCGCCCGCGCGGCCATCCGGGCCCGCCCGGGGTTGGTGACCGTGATCACGTCACCCGATACTTACGTGCCCGTCGCCTCGCAATTGACGGGGGTGATGGTTTCTCCATGGAATGAGACGGACGCGTTTCCCTCCAGTGCCACCGCCGTGCTGGTTGGACCTGGGCTGGCGTCCAACACTGTCCCCGATTGGCTGCGAGACCGCATTCGAACTGGCTGGGCGGAGTCTCCGCTGACCTGGATTGCCGACGCCTCCGCGCTCGACTGGCTGCGGGAGGTCAAGCCGCAGAGTCCGGCCCTGCGGGTTTGGACACCCCATCCCGGGGAGGCCGGTCGGTTGCTGGGTATGTCCGCAAGAGAAGTCCAGGCGGACCGAATTGGTTCAGCCCGGCGTCTAGCCCAGGGCATCTGGACGCTCCTGAAGGGACATCAGACGATGGTGGCGAGTCCCGACGGGGATCTTTACATCAACTCCAGCGGAAACGCCGGGCTGGCCCAGGGCGGGACCGGCGATATCCTGGCCGGATTCGTTGGAGGCCTCCTGGCCCAGCCAGCGCTCGTTTCCAAGGTGGGTTCCACGCTCCGGTATGCCGTCTGGGACCACGGGGCGGCTGCGGACCGATTGGAGCTACTGCCAGCTCCCTGGGCACCCGACGATCTCATCGCTCAACTCGGCCTCGCCTTCTCCGCCCATCCGGCGGACCCGCTCAATCCCCGATAGTCGAACGAAGGGCTCCTTCTGTTTCCAGAAGGCGCAGCTTCCGCCAAAGCCCGCCCCCGTATCCTCCCAGGTCGCCGTTGGCGTTGGTCACCCGGTGACAGGGAATAAGGACGGCGATGCGGTTGAGCCCGTTGGCATGCCCCACGGCTCGGGCACCGCCCGCGATGCCCACCTCGGCCGCCAGCTGGGCATAGCTTCGGGTTTCGCCAAAGGGGATGCGCAGCAGACCGTTCCAGACATTCACCTGGAAGTCGGTGCCGGGATAAATCAGGGGAACGCCAAAGGTGCGCCGTTTTCCTGCAAAGTATTCCCCCAATTCGGTCCGTGTCTGGTCAAGGATCGGGCTTTCTCCGGGGAGCATTGGCAATCGAAGGCGCCGTTTCAGTGTGTCCAGTTGCGCTTCCATCATCCGCCGATCAGTGAACTCCAACAGGCAAAGGCCTTTCTCCGTGGCACCGGCCGCCATTGGACCCAGTGGCGTCTCCACCCAGGCCAGCCGGATGTAGTCTCCGTCGCGTGCGCCCCCGGGAGCCGAACCCACCGCTTTCACGAAGGCATCCCGGAAGCCCGAGTGAGATTCCCATCCGTGCTCGAAAACCGCGTCGTCAATGGAGCGTCCGCGCCGTAGATCGCCGAAAGCGGAAGCCAGCCGCCGTGCCCGGCAATAGGCTTGGAACGTCAATCCGTAGGCCTTCAAAAAATGGCGGCGGACGGTCGCTGGTTCCAGTCCCGCCTCTCTCAACTCCTGGTCCCGGAGGCGCCGGCCCGGTTCCGCCTCCACCCGGCTCAGCAGCGGTGCCACCCACTCCGGCGCCTCCCGCCGGGGATCCATCGGATGGCATCGCTTGCAGGGTCGAAAACCGGCAAACAGTGCTTCCCGGGCCGTGGAATAAAATTCAACATGTTCCGGCTTCGGCTTGCGGGCGGGGCATCCCGGACGGCAGAAGATCAGGGTGGTGGTGACGCCTGCGTAAAAGAGTCCGTCGCAGGTCTCGTCCTCCGTCATCAATGCTCGAAGCATTTCCTCCCGGGACGGCATCTGGCTGGATTTCATGGTCATTTTGCCGTTGTAGCAGACAGCCCGAATTCTCCGCCACCGCGATTTGAACAGCAAACTTTCGCGTCAACTGAATGGATCATGCCCGACTTCCCTCAATGCATCAGCTTCGACGTCGGCGGGACATTGATTGAACCGTGGCCCAGTGTCGGCGCGGTCTATGCCGATGCCGCCCGGGCGGTGGGCATCCCGATGGAGGATGCGGTATTGAATCAACGCTTTGCTGCCGCATGGGTCGACGCCCGCAAGCAACCTGGTGGCTTTGATTATTCGCGGTCCGCCTGGAAAGAGCTGGTTCGGTCGACCTTTGGTGACGCCCTTCCCCAGGCCTTGACGAACGACGTGTTCGAATCCATCTGGCATCGATTCGAACGGCCCGACGTCTGGAAAGTTCATCCCGACGTCCTTCCTTCCCTGGAACTCCTTCGCTCCCGTCCTGTCCGCCTGACCGTGCTTTCAAATTGGGACGAACGCCTTCGTCCGTTGCTGCATCGTTTGGGTCTGGCGGATTTTTTCGAAGATATCGTCGTTTCCGGCGAAGTGGGTCGTCACAAGCCGGACCCGGCCCTGTTTGAGCATGCAGCCTGTCGATGGGCCGTGGACGCACGATCCATTCTGCACGTGGGCGACTCGGATCGGGAAGACCTCCACGGTCCGATGGCGGCGGGATGGCAAGCGATACTGATCGACCGAACTGGCTCAAAAAGAACGAATTCCATCCTTAAATTAGATGAACTTATTCGAATGATTGGGTAGGTCATTAGCTAAACAACGATGAAAGCCGGGCTTATATCCGTTGCTGATGGATTGACGCTGGAAGCATTAAGCCATTAGCTCTGCTTGGTGAATTTCCGGGCTTGGTTGTCCGGAGGCGTTCCTATCATGAAGTTGCTACTCCAAATCTGGCGATCATCCCTGGGCAAGAAATACGTGATGGCTCTGACGGGCGGAGCCTTGTTGCTCTTTGTCCTTGGGCACATGGCTGGAAATCTCCAGTTCTTTCTACCGCCCACCTACATCAACGCCTACGGCCACTTTCTGCAGACAACACCGGAATTGCTCTGGCCAGCCCGGTTGGGCTTGCTGGCGATGGTGGGTCTGCACATTTCCGCCGCGATCAGTCTGACGGCGGCCAATCGGGCGGCCCGTCCCACCCGGTACGCCGGGGCGATTTCCTCGCAGGGGGCAACGCTGGCCGCCCGGACGATGATCTGGTCGGGTCTTGTGGTGGCCTCCTTCATCGTCTACCACCTGCTCCACTACACCTTGACCCTTCCGCAAGTGAATGGCTATCAGGTGTTTACAGGACAATCCATGGACTTTGACGGACTGGTCGAACCCAAAACGGGATTCCACGACATCTTTGCGATGATCGTTCTGGGTTTTCGGATCCCGGTGGTCGCCGGCTTTTACCTGCTTTCGGTCGGCCTGCTTTCCATCCATCTGGGTCACGGGGTGGCCTCGATGTTTCAATCATTGGGGTTGCGAAGCCATGTCTGGTGGCCGCGTATTGCCACTGCGGCCCGGGTCCTCAGTGTGGTGATTTTTCTGGGTTATGCCGTGATACCCGTTTCCGTCCTTCTGGGGCGCGGTTCCGACTACGTCAATGACGTGCGGACCTCCGGCAAGGGCACCCACCTTTCTCCAACGAGCCTTTCTCCGTCGAAATAGTCCATGGCCACTCTCCACTCCAACGTCCCATCGGGTCCGCTCGCCACCAAATGGGAGAATCACAAATTTAACTCCAAGCTGATCAACCCGGCCAACAAGCGAAAATACCGGATTATCGTGGTGGGAGCCGGCCTTACGGGGGCATCGGCGGCGGCGACCCTGGCTGAACTGGGCTACGAGGTTCAGAACTTCGTCTTTCACGACAGCCCACGACGGGCTCATTCCGTGGCAGCCCAGGGCGGCATCAATGCGGCCAAGAACTATCAGAATGATGGTGACTCCGTGCATCGCCTCTTTTACGACACCATCAAGGGGGGCGATTTCCGGTCGCGAGAAGCCAACGTCCATCGTCTGGCTGAAGTCTCGGTTCAAATCATCGACCAGTGTGCGGCGCAGGGGGTTCCCTTTGCCCGGGAGTATGGGGGTCTGCTCGACAACCGGTCCTTTGGCGGAGCGCAGGTCAGCCGCACCTTCTACGCCCGCGGACAGACGGGGCAGCAATTGCTGCTGGGGGCCTATTCAGCCCTGTCGCGCAACGTCGCCAATGGTGGAGTGAAACTCCATACGCATTCCGAAATGCTCGATTTGGTGGTGGTGGATGGGCAGGCCAAGGGGATCGTCGTCCGCAATCTCCAGACTGGGGAATTGACCCGGCACGCCGCCGATGCCGTGGTCCTGGCCACGGGCGGATACGGCAACGTGTTCAATTTGTCGACCTACGCCCGGGGGGCCAACACGACCGCCATCTGGCGTGCCTACCGACGCGGAGCCTGTTTCGGGAATCCGTGCTTCACCCAGATTCATCCCACCTGCATCCCGGTCAGTGGCGACTACCAAAGCAAGCTCACCTTGATGTCCGAGTCGTTGCGCAACGACGGTCGAATCTGGGCTCCTGCCAAGGTCGGAGACAAGCGGGCGCCGGGTGATATTCCTGAATCCGACCGGGACTATTTCCTCGAGCGCATGTACGGAGCCTTTGGAAATCTGGCTCCTCGCGATGTGGCCTCACGGGCTGCGAAGACCGTCTGTGATGAGGGACGGGGGGTGGGCGCGACGGGTCTGGGAGTCTACCTCGACTTTGCCGAATCCATCAAACGCCTGGGGGACGAGAAGATCCGCGAGCGCTACGGCAACCTGTTTGCCATGTACCACGAAATCACTGCGGAGGACGCCTACAAGGCACCGATGCGGATTTACCCCGCCGTGCACTACACCATGGGCGGATTGTGGGTGGACTACAATCTCATGAGCAACCTCCCGGGACTGTTCGTCCTCGGCGAGGCCAATTTCTCCGACCACGGTGCCAACCGGTTGGGGGCCTCGGCCCTGATGCAGGGGTTGTCGGACGGATACTTTGTCCTTCCCACCACCATTTCGAATTACCTCGCCACCCAGGCACCGTCCAAGCGTCCGCCAGTCAGCCACGCTGTTTTTTCCGATGTCGAGACGGATGTCCGGAATCGGGTCCAACGCTATATCGACGGAAAGGGAAAACGGACACCGGGTTCCTATCACAAGGAACTCGGAAAGATCATGTGGGAATATTGCGGCATGGCACGCAATCGCACCGGACTCGAAAAAGCCCTTGGTCTGCTGGGCAATCTCCGGGAGGAGTACCGCCAGAATCTGCACGTCAGCGGCGAAGCCGCCGAATGGAATCAATCGTTGGAATCGGCCGGCCGGGTGGAGGATTTCATTGAGCTGGGCGAATTGATGTGCCGCGATGCGCTGGAACGTGAGGAAAGCTGCGGCGGGCATTTCCGCGAGGAATTCCAATACACCAAGGACGACCCCGAGGTGCGCAACGGGCTGGTGAATCCGGGTGACGTCAAACGGGATGATGGCCGGTTCGCCCACGTTGCTGCCTGGGAATTTGCCGGATCGGACCGCCCTCCGATCCTGAACCGCGAAGAATTGAAGTACGAAGAAGTGAAGATGAGCACCCGCTCTTACAAGTGAGCCGTGCTCCGGACATCCGGTGTGCGGCGGAATGAATCCCGCCTGCATCGTTCGCCCCGTCCTCCAACCTCCAAATCGAATTGACCATGAAAGTGCAGTTGAAAGTCTGGCGACAGAAGAACCGGAACAGCCCCGGGAAGTTCGTGATCTACGATTCCCCCGACCTGAACCCCAACATGTCCTTCCTCGAGATGCTGGATGTGGTGAACGAATCACTGGCATCCAAATCCGAGGAACCCATCGCCTTTGACCACGATTGCCGTGAAGGCATCTGTGGCACCTGCTCGCTGGTCATCGATGGGAAACCTCATGGTCCCCACAAGGGCGTCGCCACCTGCCAGACCTACATGCGGAGCTTCAAGGAAGGCGATCAGATTGTCATTGAACCGTTTCGGGCAAAGGCATTTCCGTTGATCAAGGACCTGGTGGTGGACCGAAAGGCCTTCGACCGCATCCAGCAAAAAGGAGGGTTCATCAGCGTGAGGACGGGCAGTGCGCCCGACGCCAATTCCATCCCGGTGCCGAAGGACAATGCCGATCTGGCCATGGATGCGGCCCAGTGCATCGGCTGTGGCGCGTGTGTTGCCGCCTGCAAAAACGCCAGCGCCATGCTCTTCGTTTCCGCCAAGGTGTCGCACCTGGGGCTCCTGCCCCAGGGTCAGCCGGAGCGCCACCGCCGGGTCAAGGCGATGGTGGACCAGATGGACGAGGAAGGCTTTGGCGCCTGCACCGTCACCGGTGCCTGCGAAGCCGTCTGTCCCAAGTCGATCAGCCTTGATTTCATTGCCCGGATGAACCGGGATTACCTGGTGGCCCTGGCCAAGGGGGATGCCAAAAAGCCGGCGGCTGGTGGGGCCTGATTCCAGATAACGCTTGTGTTTTGGCGTTCCCGCCGAATTATCCGCCCACTTTTATGAGTACGACGTCCGATGTCACGCTGCCTGTTCCCCCGCCCAACGAGACGGGTCCGGGGTTTGATTTTCTCACCTGGTTTGAGCTGAACCGTTCCCGGATCATCGCTGGAGCCGGTGTCGTGGTGGTCGGAGTCCTGGTTTTCCTGTTCATCCGGTGGCAGCATGACCAGAACGAGTCCGCAGCCAGTTCCGCCCTTTCGGCGGTGCTGAATGGCAGCGGGAATGCGGCCCAGCCCAGTGGTGCCGCCCTGCTCGCGGTTGCCGACGCCCACTCGGGCACCCAGGCTGCCGAGCGCGCCCGTTTGCTGGCGGCGGGACGGCTCTATGTCGAGGGCAAATACGCCGACGCTCACACGCAATTCGACAAGTTCACCGTCGACTACCCCGAAAGTCCGTTGTTCAACACCGCGTTGCTCGGTCTGGCTTCCTCCCTGGACTCCCAAAACAAGACCAACGAGGCGCTGGCCGCCTATCAACGGTTGATCTCGACCGCCCCCAACGATCCCATCGCCGCCCGTGCCCGCCTCAGCAAGGCCCGCATTCATGAGGCCCTGAACCAGGCGGCCACGGCGGTCGCCCTGTATGACGAAATCTCCCGTAGCCAGACTGCTGGCGACCTGGGACAGGAAGCCGCCATTCTCCGGGCCCGGTTGGTGACGGCTCACCCGGAGTTGGAGTCCACCCCGACTCTGACGAATACGGTGCGCGTGACCGCCCCTCCTGCGAAACCGTAGTCCGTTGGCTCCCAGTGAGTCGCTCCCTCAGTCGACCCCGTTTCTCGCCATGAATCTTGCCATCATTGGAACTGGATATGTCGGGTTGGTGACCGGCACATGTTTTGCCGAGGTCGGTCACTCGGTCATCTGCGTGGATGCCGATGCGAAAAAGGTCGAGATGCTCCGGGGTGGCGGCATACCGATTTACGAGCCGGGCCTGGAGGAAATGGTTTCCAGGAATGTTGCCGCCGGACGCCTCAAATTCACTTCCTCCACGGCCGAGGGAGTTGAGCAGTCGGAGGTGATCTTCATCGCGGTTCCGACGCCTCCCCAGCCGGATGGCTCGGTCAACATGAGCTACATCGAATCGGTGGCTCGCGAGATCGCTGATTGTCTTCAGAGCTACCGCATCATTGTGGACAAGAGCACCGTGCCGGTGAAGACCGCTGAAAAAGTGGCGGCCACCATCCGTCGCTACCGGAAGTCCCAGGTCGATTTTGATGTGGTCAGCAATCCCGAATTCCTCCGCGAGGGCTTTGCCGTTGACGACCTGATGAAGCCGGATCGGGTGGTGGTGGGAGTGGCGTCGAATCGACCCGTGGCGGCCATGCGCGAGGTCTACGCGCCCTTCAATGCCCCATTGATCGTCACCGACACCAATTCGGCGGAACTGATCAAGCACGCGGCCAATTCATTTCTTGCCCTGAAGATCTCCTACGCCAATGCCCTGTCGGTGATTTGTGAGGCAGCCGGGGCCAATGTGCAGGAGGTCACGCGGGGCATGGGACTCGACAATCGCATCGGTTCGCGATTCCTCCAGGCTGGATTGGGCTTCGGTGGTTCCTGTTTTCCCAAGGACCTTCATGCCTTCATCAAGATTTCGGAGGATCTGGGCTACGATTTCCGCCTGCTCAAGGAGGTTCAACGAATCAATGCGGACCAGATGGAGCGCTTCGTCAAGAAACTCGAGGACACTCTCTGGGTTTTGAGAGGAAAGACCATCGGTGTGCTCGGACTGGCCTTCAAACAGAATACGGATGATGTCCGGCAGTCCCCTGCCATCGACCTCTGCCATCGGTTGCTTCGCGAGGGGGCAGCCCTTCGGGTTCACGACCCGCAGGCCATGGAGAAAGCACAGGGTGTCCTGACGGGGGTGGATTACGTCAGTGACATGAATCAGGTGGCCGATGGCTGTGACGCCCTCGTGATTGCCACGGAGTGGCCCCAGTTTGCCCAGATTGATTTTGCCCGCGCCCGCAAAGCCATGCGCACCCCCATCCTGTTGGACGGGCGAAATCTTCTCGATCCAGCCCGGATGGAGGAACTCGGTTTCATCTACAAAAGCATCGGTCGCTAGGCCGACATGTCGTCCTCTGGTCACCCGGACGCTCCCGATTCCGCGCCAGCGTCGGTCACCAATGTCGCGGCAGGGCTTGTGATTCGCGAGGGCCGTCTGCTCATTGCCCAGCGACCGTCCGGAAGTCACCTGGCCGGCCTGTGGGAATTCCCGGGTGGCAAGCTCGAGCCGGGCGAGACCTGGGAGAACTGTCTTTCCCGGGAACTCATGGAAGAGCTCGGCATCCACATTCAGTTTCTCCGCTGGTTCGACGAAGTGACCCATGCCTATCCGGATCGCTCGATCCGTCTCCGGTTTGGAGTCTGCCGCTGGATATCCGGGGAACCCCAAGCCCTTGGCTGTGCCGACTTTGCCTGGGTCGCTCCCGGGGAGCTGGCCCGCTTCCATTTCCCTCCAGCCGACGCAGGTTTGCTGGAACGAATTCCGGCCCTGGACGAATTTCACAACAAATCATTTTGACACTGGCCCGCGAATTCCTAACGTCCTCCCCGCTTCCGGACGTGGGGTCGTAGCTCAGTTGGTAGAGCACCACAATGGCATTGTGGGGGTCAGGAGTTCGAATCTCCTCGGCTCCACCACTTCCGGCAAGGCGGGGTCGCCTGCCCAGCCATCCTACAGATGAGGATGAGACACGCTTCCACAAGTCCCCAATCATTGCGGGGATCTTGATCTTTCCCCTTCTCAAGGCACCTCGCTAACAAGGCGATAGCCATATGCCATGAGCGGTCCAAACCACGCCCATTCCGCACAGGCGAAGCCAATGGGCCGTTCGCAGGACCGAGGCGGATTTGGACGGGGTCCAGCCCTGCCGACTTGAAAGTCGGCGGAACAGCAGACAAGATTGTCTGCGCTTCGGCACGAGGGCAGGCCGTTGTCGGAGGAGCAATAACCGGTTCCTGGAGAACAGGAACAACCGACCTGTCCAAATTGCCCACTCCCATGGTCGTCACCTTCATCCTCTGGTCCGCTCTGGCATCTATTGAGACAACTTTGTGAATTTCATCTCGCCACCTCCGACCGACCCGTCGCCGCTCTTCGCCCTGTTTCGCTCCAATTATGCGATGGAGCTCCTCGTGGCTGCCGTCGCCCATTTTCATCTGTTTGAGCGGTTCGAGGGTCGGGCCCTGTCGTTTTCCGAACTCCAATCGGCACTGGGCCTCACGGAGCGGGCCGCCCGGGTTCTTCTGACCGGCCTTCGGTCGCTCGGATTGTTGGAGGTGACGCCGGACGGTCATTTTATTCTGCCGGAGTCGGTCCGCCATCATCTGGTCCCCGGGGGCGACTTCTACATCGGAGCCTATTTTTCCCTCGCTGCCGAAAACCCGGCGGTCCGGGGACTTGTCCAGCGGCTTCGAAGCAGCCGTCCGGCTGAGGAGACCAGCCACGGCCCGGGAGCCGCGTTCATTTACCGGGAGGGAATGGAGTCGGCCATGGAGGTCGCTGACAGCGCCCGGTCGTTGACCCTGGCACTGACCGGTCGCGCCCGCAACGTGGCCCCTTCGCTTGTAGCCCATCTGCAGTTTTCCCCAGGCGAACACCTGCTCGACGTTGGGGCGGGCAGTGGCGTCTATTCCCTGGCGGCGCTTCAGGCCAGTCCCGGCCTTCGGGTGACCGCCCTGGATCGACCCGAGGTGCTCAAGATCGTCGAGGAATTTGCCGAAGCGGGTGGTGTGCGGGATCGCCTGACGCTCCTGCCTGGCGATATGTTTGAGACCCCCCTGCCGGCGGCGGATGCGGTTTTGCTGTCGAACGTGCTTCATGACTGGGACGTTCCTGAATGCCGGGCTCTGGTGGAGCGCTGCGCGCGCGTGTTGCGTCCTGGCGGGCGACTTCTGGTTCATGACGCTTTTTTGAACGATGATTTCAGTGGTCCACTGCCGGTGGCCCTCTACTCGGTCGCGCTGTTCACCTTGACCGAAGGCCGTGCCTACAGTCGGGCGGAAGTGGTCGGGTGGATGGAAGCCGCCGGGCTTGAGTGTGGACCGGTGGAGCCAACGCTGGTTCACGCCGGGCTTTTGACGGGAACCGTGGTTCGGAAGTAGCGGGAATGGCACCGCCCGGGAGGTGCAGCTGTCAGAAGGCCGGGGATGGGCGATGAGACCTCTGGAGTTGGGCGGTCAATTTTCTTCCTCCGGACGGTCTTGAATATCGGCCTGAATTCTTAAATTTCGCGCAAAGTGTAAAAACCCCGTTGACACGTTTGGGTTGCGACCCTATCAATCCGCCCCTCTTAACACGCGGGACTGGCGTGGATTTCGGTTTCTTGGATCGCGAAGACGACTGGGAAGCTGAAATCTTTT
>CAIPFS010000581.1 GCA_903864375.1 uncultured Verrucomicrobiota bacterium | reverse complement strand
GGGCCAAAAAGACTCGGATGGTGAAGCTGAACGGGAAAACCCTCCTTCCCGGCTTCATCGACGGGCACAGCCACTTCATCAACTCCCTGACCGTTGCCGATCAGGCCAATGTTTATGCCCCTCCCTTTGGCCCAGGGAACACGGTGGAGGGAATCGTGTCCGCCCTGAAGAAACTCCAGTCCGAACAGCACATCCGCCCGGGCGAGCTGATTCTGGCTTACGGATATGACGAGAATGCCCTTCCCCCCGACCATGGCCTGTCGGCAGCGGACCTCGATCCGGCGTTCCCGGACAATCCGGTCCTCGTGGGACACGTCTCGTTGCACGGAGCGGTATTAAATTCGGCTGCGCTCAAAAAATTCAAGATCACGGCCGAGACGCCTACGCCGGAGGGTGGAATCATCCTTCGAAAGCCCGGGACCCAGGAACCCGCCGGATTGCTGATGGAGACGGCGTTTCTTCCCATCATTTCGTCTCTTCCCAAACCGACCGTCGAGCAAAGCCTGGTGGCCATCGAAAAGGGGCAGCGCCTCTATGCAGCGGCAGGCATCACCACCGCCCAGGATGGGGCCTCGCACCTGGCTGACGTGGAGATTCTCAAGCGCGGGGCAGCAGCCGGAAAGCTCTTTATCGACGTCGTTTCGTTTCCATTCATCACGGACTTCGATGCGGTTCTCGAAAGGTATCCCGTATCGAGCTTTGGAAAATTTGACCACGGACTGAAGCTGGGTGGCATCAAGATCACCGCTGATGGCTCACCCCAGGGTCGGACCGCATTTTTCACCACACCGTACCTGAAGGGTGGCCCTGGTGGAGAACAGGATTGGAAGGGTGAACCCACCTTCCCCAAGCCGATGCTGAACTCCATGATCAAACGGGTCTACGATGCCGGCCTGCCACTGATCATCCATGCGAACGGGGACGCCGCCATCGACACCGTCCTTGAAGCCCATGCCGCCGCTCTGGGCGACAAAAAGGCGGGCGACCATCGCACCGGAATCATCCATTGCCAGTTCGTCCGACCCGACCAGCTGGACAAAATCGCCGCCTGGAACCTCATCCCGTCGTTTTACACCGAGCACGTCTACTTCTTTGGGAGCACCCATATCGCCAACCGCGGTCTCGCACAGGCGGAATTCATCAGCCCCTTGAAAACGGCGGCATCGAAGGGAATCCGCTTTGCCAACCACACCGATTTCAACGTGGCCCCCATTGATCAATTGTTTGTCCTGTGGACCGCGGTGAACCGGGTCACCCGCGAGGGCAACGTTCTCGGTGCCAGCGAGCGGGTGACTCCACTGGAAGGCCTGAAGGCTTTGACCATCCATCCCGCCTATTGGTACCGGGAAGAAACCAGCAAAGGCTCATTGGAAGCAGGAAAACTCGCCGACCTGGTCATCCTCGACCGGAATCCCCTCACCGTCGATCCCATGACCATCAAGGACATCCGGGTCGTGGAAACCATCAAGGAGGGCAGGACCATCTACGCCGCCCGCCCCTAGCGAGCTGGCTGAGACCCCGAGGCTGGCGCAGTGCGTTCCTCTACTCCTTCATCCTGGGTTGTCGGCGGCAGGCTCTCAACCCCCAGGACTATCTGACAGATAGACGTCCTCATACTTCAAGCTGCGCCACAGGGGTTCGATGAACCGGTTGTCCATCCACCGGCCCCGTCCGTCCATGCTAATTTGGACTCCGGAATCTT
>CAIPFS010000580.1 GCA_903864375.1 uncultured Verrucomicrobiota bacterium | reverse complement strand
TGCTCTCGCAATATGACGTGATCGTGAGCGGTGAACTTCGCAACGTCTCGGAATTTGAAGGTCCCGGAGTCATCCACACGATTACAAGCGGCAACAACTTCAATACCGCCATCCGGGTTCCTTCCACCGTCAGCCAAAGTTCTGACACCGTCTATGTTGAGTCGGCGCTCAACCGAAGCATCTCCATTCAACGGGGGAGTCTCTATTACGCTGGAAGTCAGACGGTGCATCAAAATGCCAATCAGTTTTTTGTCGGCGGAAACATCATCAACATCCAGGGATACAATCAGGGGGCGACCATCCATCAGCCGGGCACCTTTAACTTCAGTTCGGTTTTCGACGGGTTGACAACTGAATCCACCACCTACGGTGGCTATGCCGCCAACAGCACGGCCTCGATTAGCGGCAATAATCTAAACTTCAAAGTGGGTGCCATCTCCCCAATCAGTAAAATCGCCGTTTTCAATATCGACAAAACGCTCTTGGAGACAGGGAATCTGTCCCAAATCAATCTGGACCTGTCGGGAAAGAACCCGAAGTCGATCATCATCAATGTATCGGGGGCCAGCGGGTATACCCTGAACACTCCGGGCGGTGCCAATTTTGTCGGAATCTTTGCCGACAAGACGATCTCCACCAAGGTTCTCTGGAATTTTGAATCCGCTGGAGCCGTGAATCTCCAGCAATCGTGGTATGGTTCCATTTTGGCACCTTCCGCGACTCTCCGGGATTCAGGTGGAGCTCTTGAGGGCTCCGTCGGGGTCAAAAATCTGGATGTTTCGGTCGAGGTCCATTACCCGCTCTGGACTGGAACCGGATACAATATCAATCCGCCGATTCCAGAGCCATCCTCCTACGCGGCGTGTTTTGCGGTAGGCTTGTTGGGCTTCGGTGTCGCCCGTCGGATCCGTCGTCAGGCCTGAGGCTTGACTATAAAATGACGAATGATGGAAGAGTCATTCCATGGCGGACTTGAAAGACCTCCATGGTAGCAAAACCGGCATCGACCTGACTTCAGTCGAATGCGGGTTGGCCTTGCACCCGGGCCCCCGCTGCGGCGATACTGCCCGCGAATCGGAGGTCAACCTCCCCACCCCCTCTACCCATCATGGCCAAGGTCATCGCGGAAATGCTCGTCGAGTCGGTTAAATTGGAACTGCCGGACGTCAAGACCGTCCGGCTCCAGTGGCCTGAAGGCTACGACCCGGGCGAGTTCAAGACAGGTCAGTTCATCACGGTCTACTGGCCGCACAAGCCCAAGTACAAGCGGGCTTACTCGCTCAGTTCCTCCGGCCTCGATCGGGGGGCCTACGAGGTCACCGTCAAGCGGGATGGCAAGATGGGAACCAGCATCGTCGACTGGGTCGATGCCGGGGACAAATTGTTCGTGATTCCACCGACCGGACGATTCCTTCCCGTCTTTGATCCTCCGGGCAAACACCTGATTTGTGTGGCCGGCGGTTCGGGGGTGACGCCATTCCGGGGGTTTGTGCGGGAGGCGACACGTCGCAACCTCGATACCCGCATCACCGTGCTCTACAGTGTCCGGACGACCCAGGACATCATCTTTTTTGACGAATTCACCGCGTTGGAAAAAGAGAATCCGCGTTTCAAATTTCATGTGACCTGCACCCGACTGGCTCCAGAGCATCCCTGGACCGGGCGCCGGGGGCGGCTGTCCCCGGAGTGGATCAAGAGCTTCATCGACGACCCGGCGCAAACCGTGTTTTACGCCTGCGGAACCAACGAAATGGTGGAATCGGTTGAACATCTGGTCCTTCACGACCTCCACCTGACCAAGGAACAGATGAAAACCGAGAAATGGGGTTGAGCGTGCCTCACTCTGTTGCGATTCCCGGTTGAACCTGCGCCGAAGGTTCACCACCCTACACCGGATGCTCAAGCGGACACCCCTCTTTGCGGCTCATCAGCGCCTCGGCGGCAAACTCATCGAGTTTGGTGGCTGGGAAATGCCGGTGCAGTACACCTCCATCGTTGACGAGCACCTCTGCGTTCGCCGGGCGGCCGGGATCTTCGACATCAGCCACATGGGGGAGCTTCTGGTCTCAGGCACCGGCTCCGCTGATTTCCTGAATCGCTGCCTGACCAACGACATCCGAAAACTGGCCGTCGGTCAGGGCCAGTACACCCTGCTGTGTCAGGAAAACGGAGGAGTGGTCGACGACCTTTATGCCTACCGGCTGGATTCCGAGCTCTATCTCCTGATCCTCAATGCTTCCCGGATCGAGGTGGATGTGGCGTGGTTTCAGGCCCGTCTTGCAGCCCTCCCCGAGCTTTCAGGGACCACGGTCCTGGACCCCGCGTCCGATCGATTCGGCGCCTTCGCGGTTCAGGGACCCCGGGTGGTGGAGTATATTGATGCTCTTTTTCCAGGTCCATCGATGGGAGGAACCGCCGTTTCCAAGGCTTCCGACCTGAAGAAGAACCAGCTCGGGGCATGGACCGTGTCCGGCGAAACCGTCTGGGTGGCCCGTACCGGCTACACCGGCGAGGATGGTTTCGAGGTCATCACCCCGGCCCCTTTGACGGAATCCCTCTGGAACCGGGCCCTGGAATTCGGTCAGGCCGTCCGTCAGCAGCCCTGCGGATTGGGAGCCCGGGATACCCTTCGAACCGAGGTCTGCTTCCCGCTTTACGGACATGAGTTGGATGAAGTGACCACGCCCATCGAAGCCGGCCTGTCGGTCTTTGTCTCCTTCGATAAGGGGCCGTTTCTCGGCAGCGATGTGCTGGCCCGCCAGAAGCTCGAGGGGACGCAAAAACGGCTGGTGGCCTTCCGGATGACGGAGAAATCCCCCCCTCCACGCCCCGGGTACGCCGTATGGGCGGGGGGCGCTCCTGTGGGAGTGGCGGTCAGCGGCACCCAAAGCCCATCCTTGCAGAATGGAATTGGTTTGGCTTATGTGCCCCCTGCAGTGGCCGAGCCCGGCACGGTCATCGAGTTCGAGGTCCGTGGACGCCGCTTTGCCGCAGAAGTGGTTCGCAAGCCGTTGTATCGAAAAGTCACCAAGACTGCCTGATTTTCAAACTGCCGTTCATCCCCTCACCATGAGCTCCCAAGTTCCTTCCGATCTTCTCTACGCCAAATCCCATGAGTGGGCTCGCGTGGAAAATGGCATCGCCACCGTCGGCATCACCGATCATGCCCAGCACGAGTTGACGGATATCGTCTTCGTGGAGCTGCCTGCCAAAGGCCGTCAGGTCAAGTCCGGTGAGGCCTGCGCCGTGGTGGAGTCGGTCAAGACGGCGAGCGACATCTATTCACCGGTCTCCGGTGAAGTGATTGAGACCAATCCCGCGGTCATTCAGGACCCCTCCCTGGTGAATTCCGACCCCTATGCCACCGGTTGGTTCTTCAAGGTCCGGCTGTCCTCTGCCGAGGCGCCCGGCGATCTGCTGACGCCCCAGGCTTACGCGGCTCAAATCGGCGCCTGACGCAACGGGGGCGCCGTGGCGGAGGTCGGATCGGCAGCCCGGTTCGAAAGGCGGGCCCGGGGGATAACCGTTCGACTTTCCCACCTCGCGCTCTTTGGTGTTTTTTTGAGGTGAATTTCCGAAGATAACGCGACACGTTTGTGTGATGCCTCCCAAGCATTCCTGCCTCATCACCGGGCTTCTGGCTTTCCGCCTCATGGCGGTGGATGTTCCCCAGGCTTCAACCTCGATCAACGGACATTCCTTCTCGCTCCCCCGCGGATTTTCCCTGCAACTGGCGGCAGATGCTTCCCTGGCTCCCCGTCCCGTCAGTGCCAGTGTGGATGGGCGTGGCCGCTTGTTCGTCACCGATTCTTCCGGGACGGCTGAAAGCCCGAGCGAACAAATCAAACATCCGTCCCATCGCATCCTTCGTCTGGAGGACACCAACCACGATGGCCGATACGACAAGGTGGTCGTCTTTGCCGAGCATGTGATGTTTCCGCAGGGTTGCCTCGCCTATGGGCGCTCTGTCTACGTGGCGGCCCCGCCCAGCATCTGGCGCTACACCGATAAGGATGGCGACGGCGTGGCGGACGAGGCCGTCGAATGGTGGAAGGGGGGCACTCTCACGGGCTGTGCCAACGATCTCCACGGGCCCTGCCTCGGTCCCGACGGTTATATCTATTGGACCAAGGGCGCTTTCGCGGAACAAACCCACGAGCGTCCAGGCCGTCCCACCATCCATGACAAGGCCGCTCATATCTATCGGGCCAAACCCGACGGGAGCGAACTTGAACTGGTCATGTCGGGGGGGATGGATAACCCGGTGGAGGTGGCCTTCAACAAGGATGGGGAGGCTTTTTTCACCAGCACCTTCATTGATTTCACCCAACCCGGTCGGCGGGATGGCATCGCCCACGCGGTCTACGGCGGCGTTTTTGGCAAGGTCAACCAGGTGCTGGAGGATGGCCTCGTCCAGCGGTCCAGCCCCGACCTGTTACCGGTCATGACCCAATTCGGACCGGGTGCCGCCTGCGGACTTTGCTCCTACGGTTCGCGCACCTTCGGACCGGAATATGAGGGGAATCTTTTCGCCACCACCTTCAACCTTCACAAAGTCTCCCGCCATGTTCTGCGCCCGGCGGGAGCCTCCTACCAGACGGAGGACCACGACTTTTTGACCAGTCCCGACGTCGATTTTCATCCGACCGACGTTCTGGAGGACGGAGATGGCAGTCTCCTGGTCGTCGATACCGGCGGATGGTACAAACTCTGTTGTCCCAGTTCTCAGCTGGCCAAGCCCGACGTCCTCGGCGCCATCTATCGAATCACCCGGGACGGTATGCCCGTCGTCCGGCGTGCCACCGGGCAGCCCCCCGGTCACGAGGATGGCCCTCTCTGGAAGATGAAACAGGCGGGTCTTCATCGGGATGCCACCGCCATTCCCGCGCTTCGGAAGGTGATGGAATCGTTTGTGGCGGAACCCAAGCCCGACCTGCTGTCTGCGGTCCGGGTCGCAGCCGAGGCGGCGGGACGCATCGGCGACGCCACGATGGTTCCATTGTTGCTCCAGGCGGCCGCTCTGGCCGACGATCCATTCCTGTTCCACTCGATCACCTTTGCCCTGATCGAGATTCATTCCCCGGACACCACGGCCGACGGCCTGAAGTCCATCTCCCCGTCGACCCGTCGTTCGGCGCTGATGGCTCTGGATCAGATGGCGGGCGCATCCCTGGAACCGGACCAGGTGACCGCGCATTTGAGCTCCACCAACGCCCCGCTCCGTGAGGCCGCCCGGTGGATCTTAAGCCATCACACCCCCTGGGCACCGCAATTGGTCGACTGGTTTCAGGCTCGCCTGTCCGGGACCGACCTTTCCCCCGGAACACGGTCGACTCTGGAATCCGAGCTGCCCTTGTTCAACCGGCTGGAGGTGGGCCAGAAATTCCTGGGTCGTGCTGCTGGGGATGCCTCCCTCCCGTCCAGCACCCGATCTGCGGCGCTGTCCGCCATCGGTGCCTCATCGGAAGGCCATCCTCCCGCGGAATGGACGTCGGCGGTGGTCGGCATCCTGAACTCGCGCGAGGCGGCATTGATCGAAGCGGCACTGCCTGCGGCGGAACGATTGGCAAAGGAGCAGTCCGTGGCACCCGCACTGCATCGGATCGCCGAATCTCCCGACCTTCCGAATCCGCTCAAGCTTCGCGCCCTGCGCTCCTTGCCCACCGCGTCTGAACTGACGCCCGCAGAGGTTCGCTTCCTTCAAAACCGGCTGGAACCGGCGAACCCGGCGGTGGACCGAACCCTGGCGGCGGAGATTTTAGGAAGGTCTCAATTGTCTCCAACCGAACTTTCGGGATTGCTGGAGGCCATCCAGACCGCTGCTCCGATTGAGTTGTCGAAACTGCTGGTCGCCTACGATGCCGGCGGCGATGAGACATTGGGACGGAAGTTTCTGGCGGCGATCCGGGAATCGAAGGCCGCACAGGCACTTCCCTTCGCACAGTTGAAATCCCACTTTGCCCGGTTTCCCGAGTCAGTCCGAGCCGAGGCCGAACCGTTTTTTGACTCCCTCCATCAGGATGCCGCCCGGCAGGCGAAGGAACTGGACACCCTGCTGGCCCGCCTTCAGTCGTTGCCCGCCGACATCCTTCGGGGACAATCGTTGTTCAACGGTCCCAAGGCCGCCTGTTCCACCTGCCATAAAATCGGCTATCTCGGCGGCGAGGTGGGGCCGGAGTTGACCAAGATTGGAGAGGTGCGGACCGAGCGCGACCTTCTCGAAAGCATCGTCTACCCCAGTGCCTCTTTCGTCCGAAGCTATGAACCCACAGCCCTGACGCTCAAGGACGGTGAGGTCGTCAGCGGCATTGTGCATCAGGAAACACCGGAGGAAGTGGAAGTGGTTACCGGTCCAGGCCCGACGCGACGCCTCGCCCGTGCCGATATCACCGGAATCAATCCCGGCACGGTCAGTGTGATGCCCGCCGGTTTGGGCGATGCCCTGAGCCATCAGGAACTGGCGGATATCTTGAAGTTCGTGAAAACGGTTCGCTGGAGGTAGGCTGAAGCACTTTGCCCCGGTGCCTCGAATCCCCCCCGAATCCCAACACCTTTACAGCTCATGCCCC
>CAIPFS010000579.1 GCA_903864375.1 uncultured Verrucomicrobiota bacterium | reverse complement strand
TGTTGGAACTGGCTCCCGACGGGTCAACAAGAGGTGCAGCCGGATAGGGCGCAAACCAATCGAGGCACCATTCCCAGACGTTTCCATGCATGTCATAAAGCCCCCAGGCATTGGGCTCTCGAAGGCCAACAGGGTGGGTCGTGCCTTCACTATTTTCCGAAGTCCAGGCAAACCGCTCCGCCCGATTCGTGTCGTCCCCAAAACTAAATCGATTGGTGGAACCCGCACGGCAGGCATACTCCCATTCAGCCTCGGTCGGCAGCCGGTATTCATAGCCCTCGGGAAGATTGCCTTTCCCTCGTTCCTGATCAGTGAGCTTGCGGCAATAGGCGGACGCGTCGATGAAAGTAACCTTTTCAACCGGTCGATTGGAATCTCCAATAAAGTGACTTGGATTGTGCCCCGTCACAGCGAGGAATTCGTTTTGCGTGACCTCATATTTACCCATCCAATAATCGTGCGTCAGCGTGATGGGAAATCGGATTCGCTGGAATGTTCCCGAATGAATCAGAACCATGTTGGTCAACGGCAGGGTGCGTGAAAGTCCCGAGCCCGTTTGCGAAGGCAGCGATTCCTGGATCGGCAATGACTTTCCGCAACCTCCGCTGCCAGCGGCAAGGATCGAAAGCATCACCACCGGAAGCATCCGGTGATTCCAGTTGAATCCTCCATTTCTCATAGTCACTCGTTCCATGGAATCTCCAATGTCACATCCCCAGTCCTCACCTTCATGGTCCGCTCCCGTCCGTCGGGCCACCGAATCCAGACAGCCGACGCCGGTTTGGCCAAGCCCAAAACAGCCGTGGACGAATCTTGTGACCAATAACCGGAACCCGCCTGAATCGTCCGGATCGGGCCCATTTGGCCATCATCATAAACAACCCTCATTTGAGCCCCAATTCCGTCGGGATTTAAGGGTGGGCCTTTCAAAACAACCCTGACGCCGGGTTTGCCTGATCGATTTCTAAAAAGCCGGGTGGGGGCGTCATTTTGAGTGACGGCAACGTCGACCCGTCCGTCGTGATCGAAATCGGCCAACGCCGCGCCGCGCTGCTCTCCAAGCACCCGGATGCCCGTCAGATCGGCATCAAGGACTTGAAAGGTCCCGTCACCCGCCCCTTTGAGCCAGACTGCCGTTCCGGCATCATCCCTTGAAATATCGGAGGCGGTTCCAAAGAAATTCTGACTGCAAAAGAGGTCTTCGATCCCATCGCCGTCGAGGTCTCCCACGTTGACCGAGAAAATGGGAGCCCATTGAGCCTTCCTGGGAAGGGGAACACACGCGAAAGCCGTTCCTTGATTGATGAACACATCCGATGACAGTTCGCTGGCTTCGAAATAGGGACATTGACTGAACGTCTGCTTCAGCAAGTCCCGAACCGTCGCCCTTGCAAAGGCCTCGTGAGTGGGAAAATCCACAGCGAGTCCTGGAAATCCCCTTTCCAGCCAGGACCGATCGTGGATTGGAAACCAATCATCGCCTCGATTCCATGCCTCCATGAGTTGCAATCCAGTACCTTCATTGCCCCTCGGATAATAGAGCCGGAATTTTGTCGGCTGATAGAGTTCATAATTGGAATTATGTCCCCAATTGCCGCAGGCCAGGTCCATTCTGCCATCCCCATTGAAGTCCCCAGCGACAATGCCCGTCCACCAACCCGTGTAGTGATCCGTCTTCCACGTTGCGGAAACATCCTCAAATCGCGTGCCGCGATTCAGGAAAATCCGGATAGGCCCCCATTCCATGGCCAACGCGAGGTCGATTCGGCCGTCCTGATCGAAGTCGGCAAACGTCGCCCCGGACACGAGACCCAATCCTTTGAACGCCCCGCTCCATTGCTCACTGGGCGACCATTTACCGTCCTTGTTCAGCCAGATTGAGGACGACACTGGCTCTGGGTAGCTTCCCCCCTGAAAACGTCCGCCCACAAAGAGGTCCAGGCGACCGTCTCCGTCCACATCAGCCAGAGACAGGGCTCCCAATGCATTGGTCCCGGTCGCATCTGAACGGACGACTTCGAGGGCCGCAGCGGAATAAACGGTAAGGGTCGATTCGTTGGTCAGTGCCATTTCGTAATTTGAAACGGCTGTGAGCAACCGTCGGCCCCCCGTCGGGTCGGATACGCCCAGAATTGTCCCAGTATCTCCCGGCAACCTGGATGTCACCGGGACCGGTTCAAAGCGGCGACCGGCCTTATTACGAAATACACCCATCACCGAACCCTTTCCGCCACCCACGACGAGGTCATCCCACCCGTCCCCGTCCAGGTCATACCACGCCAATCCAGGTCCAAGCCGACTCAGGCGACGCGGAAGAGTGGGATGCTCAACCCAGTCATCAAATTCGGACTCCTGGTGAACATGTGCCAGAAGGCCTGAGACATCCTCAAAAATGGTGGGAGAGGAGACTGGGGCAGGAAGATTCAATCGAACGGCATCGGGTGGTTCGGTGATCTCATAGTGTTGATTCGCCAGAACTGGATTGATCCGGGTGACGCCACCATTGCGCCATCGCACCTCCAATTGATGAGGTGCAGCACTATTGGTACCGGCAGCGAAAACGCGAATCGCCTGTCCGCCGGAAAGATAGCGCCCCCCACAAATCATCTCCTGGGACTGTTCGACCGGGCCTCCAATGAGCCTGATGCGAGCGCCGATTCCTGCAGTGTTGGGCGGCAATCCCTTTAATTGGACGGCGATTCGCGGCGCATCAGAGTCGTTACGATAAAAAAGCGGTTGCTCATTCAAATTGTTCACGACCAGGTCCAGATCACCGTCGTTATCCAGATCAGCCAAAGCCATGCCAAAAGAGACGCCCGGATGATCAAAGCCCCAGCCCCGATCGGCTGCTTCAAACCGTCCATCCCCTTGATTGCGAAAAGCAGCATTCCGGGTTCGCCAGCGGGGATGCAGTTGCATGGATCGCTTCAACTGGGCTTCCGTCAGCCGTTGACGACGGTCCTTGATCAGATTGGAACTATCCTGATCCATCACGTCGAATTCAAAACCGTTGGTCATCAGGATATCTTCATATCCATCCAGATCAACATCCACGCATGCCACGGTCCAGGTCCAGTCTGACGCAGCCACCCGGGACCAGAATGCCGTTTCCGTGAAATACCCCCCGGCAGTACCGAAAAACAGCGTGTTCCTGTTGAACTGCGGACGCTCTTCCACCCGCTCAATCTCGGAGCGGGTGGGACGGTCGCGGACCAACTGAGTCATGCGCCTCCCGTGTTCCCGTGCCAACATGTCCACGACGATAAAATCGTCATGCCCGTCCCGATCCAAATCTGCGAAATCGACTCCCATCGACGATCGGCTTGTATGGCGGATCTTGGGCGAGGCCATCATCCTGAAGGTTCCATTCCCGGAATTGATCCAGATACGGTCCGGCGACGTGTTGTCGTTGCAGACGTAGATATCTGGAATGCCATCACCGTTGATGTCCCGAAACATCACAGCCAGTCCCCAGTCCCGATAAGGAGGAATCGGTTTGCCCTCCGAATCGTTGTAGGTCCCTGGAATCATTTCAATGGCGGTAAAATGTCCCCCACCGTCGTTGCGATAGAAGCCGTGAATTTCAGGAAGCTGCCGGACCTTTCCGTCGGCCAGGGCCTCGAATCGTCCTTTCCAGCGGGCGGATCGCGTTGATTCTCCGTTGACCTTGGCCACCTCCCACTGTTCACCGTTCCGTGACAGCGCGAAGCGCGTCGTCGGATCCGCCAGATACATGGCATCGGTGAAATGGGTGCAGTAAATATCCAAATCTCCGTCGCCATCGATATCCGCCAGAGCCATCGAAGTGGCTGAGGCTGTTTTTGACAACCCGGATTGCTGACGCTCTGTAAAGTGACCGTGGCCATCATTCAAAAACAGGCGGGTACCCGAGGAGATGCCGTTGACCAACAAATCCAGGTCTCCGTCCCCATCAATGTCCGCAAAACACACACCCGTCGAAATCTGTCCATTGCACGCGGTCTCGCCCGCATCCATCTCCTCAAAATGCCAGTCACCCAGATTACGGAAAAGGCGATTGGTTCCCTGAAGGCTGGCAAAATACAAGTCCTGGAATCCGTCCCCATCCACATCACCAATGGCTATGCCGGACCCATTGTGAGCGACGGCGTTGGTGAGATAGGAATCGCCGACAATAAGGTTGGTGAAGGAAATGCCGACGCTTCCCGCCTCGAGGGCTGTAAACCCAACCTTTCCCGGATTAGGGGGATTGAGCGGACGAAACCGATATCCAGCCCGATCCACCCATGGGGAAGCGTCCGCCCGAAGAATGTGGAAAGCGCGCCCCGATGACAGGAGGAGACAGAGGAAAATTGCCCGAAGCACCGTGAAGATCCAATCATCCGGGTCGCGAACGGTCAATCTTGCGTGGAACGATCTCACCGCAGCTGGATGAAGTCCTTTCATCCCGGAATTTCCTCCAAATCAGCAAACCGACCCATTCGGCATCGTCAATCCCGTCGAAAAGGCGGTATCGCTCTCCATGAACCAGCCACCGCGGATTGAAGGTCGCGGTCCCTCATTCCATGGCGCAGACATTCTTGTCGGTCGTGCCGCCGACCTTCCAGTCGACAGGGCTGGCCCCCGTCCCCATGCACTGCGCCTGACCGACGGACGGGCAGGATTGGAAACCTGCGCTACATTGCATGGCCGCAGAAAGGCCCCTTCCGTTCATGGTCACGATTCACGTCCGATTTTGGAGGTACTCCGTACAAATGAAAAAGGGGGCCAGGTCCTTCGACCGGCCCCCTGTGATTTCAGAGAGGAAGTTAGATAACCCGGAAGGTCATCGATAGGTGACCACGAGTTTTCCTCCGATGATCTTCACTCCTGTGATGGTCACAGATGGGGTGATGGTCAGATATCCCTGAATGCCACTCGACGGGAGATCCGCTGTGATCGTCTTGTTCAAGGTCGAGACCACGATGCCCGTGAGCGGGGTCCCCTGCAGCGGCGGCGGCGGCGTACCTACCACAGTGAAGGGCAGTTTGTCCGGAGCCGTGCCAGAGCGATAAGCCTTGTACCCCCCATTGGCCAGATCGTTAATGAGCACCTTGTCTCCAGTTCCATTCAAACCAAACAACTCGATGCCAGAGGCTCCCGAGTCCGTCGCGAGAAGCGTTCGGATCGGGTAGATGCCAGGGTCCTGCACGAACACCTTGAACAAGGTGGGCGTGTTCTGGATGGAACCATCCCCCTCACCGATCACCAACGCATCAGACACTTTATTGATATATCCGGCCTGCAACCGGTATTGCTTGTAAGCCCTCACCCCGAGGGTCACGACGCCGGCGGGCAATTCGACAAAGCTGATGACTTCAGCAGCCGCGCCGTCACTGACACCATTGACCCCGGGAATGCCGGGCAGGATGTCGTCGGGTGTGAAATAACCGTAGCTGGCCGTCCCATCCGGACCGGCGACACTGAAATTAACCACGGTGGAAACCTCAAACTTCACCAACGGACCGGCGACAGTTCCCGCAGCCAGCGCAGCCCCCGAATTTGAAGGGTCTGCAAGGTTGGGCAAAAAGCCTCCGCTACCGTCCGGTAATGCCCCCGCAAGCGCCAACTCTGCACCGTCCAGAGTGGTGGACGTGTTGTTGTCATTCTGAAATGCATTCCAGAGAAAGCCTGGCTTCGACTTGTCGACGGCGGTCGCTTGCTGGGCTGTCGTCAGGATCACGATGTTCGGCGACTGGAATGTTCCCGAGTCCGTCACCACATGGCCCAGCGTATCCTTCGCTTCAATCAGGTAGGAATGAGATCCCGGTGAGAAAGGAGTGGTCCGGAGGTAGGTAAAGTCCGTCGCATCCCCGACCTTGGGTTTGGCCGTCAAGGTCACGACCTTCCCGTCGATGGTCAGCTTTGTAGCGGTGGTGCTGACGATGGAAGACCCCTTGTCGTTTGCACGGAAGGAGAATGAAATGATATCAGGACTGATGGCGGCAAGGAACAGTCGATCCTCACCGGTGGCTTCCGAACCGAGGGAGATGAGCGCCGTCTCCGTCGGGGATTTGCCGAAAACAATCGCATGAGCCCCCAAACCACCCCAGCCTCGTTGTCCCGGAGTATCTTTGTCACCATCGTTGATCGCCATACCCAGGCCAAACTTGGTGCCGACAGCGAGCGGAGGAGTCAGGCCAAGTGCCGCTGCGGGCAATTGAATTTCATAGATGGTCTTCTTCGTGTCCGCATTCCGGGTGATGTTGGCCGTCGTCCCGCCCGGTCCCGCTTCATGCTGGACGATGACGTCTCCCAAGGCACCTTCCACACCTCCCAAAGCGTAGTTGTACAGGGCAATCTGGGACTGCCGGTCGGCAGATGCGATCATCAACTGGACGGAATCCCCGTTCCAGGCGCTGTTGGCGCTGTTTTCATGATAATCGTCGGTGACGACGAATCCGAAATAGACGTTATTGTCGTCATAGGCGACCTGAACCGCTGAGGTCTGGTCATCCGGTCCTGTCCAGGTGCCGCCGTTGTATTCCTCGAAAAGGACATATTTGCCGGTCCCATTCTTTCCGGACCCCTTCGGAATGGAAAATTTAGGATCAGCCAAAACCGGGATTCCCGACCATTCACCCAGGTCACCGTCCAAAACCACCGGCTTCGTGATTGCGTTAGCCGTGTAATACTCCTTGCCCGGTTCAATATCATTCCGGGTGACCGAACTGATGGTGAAAAGGGCTGTCTCAAACGGAGTCTTCCCAAAGACGATCGCATGGGCTCCCAGACCGCCCCAACCCCGTTGGCCGGGCGTATCCTTGTCGCCATCATTGATCGCCATACCAAGACCGAATTGAACCCCGCTGGAGAGGCTGGTCAG
>CAIPFS010000578.1 GCA_903864375.1 uncultured Verrucomicrobiota bacterium | reverse complement strand
TCCACTGGCGATACAGACGGTTGATCATGAAGGTAGGGTTCAGGTCAAGGTCGGAGCGAGCGGTTCAAGATGGATCGACCCCCATCGTATCATGGTCGGAACCCTGACGGTGTGCAAGCGTTCCGCAATGCGGCCTCCACAGCCGGCCCGGTCCTAGGGTATCCATTCGATGCGGTTGGGGTTGTCGAGTTTTCCCGTGACCTTTAAACCAGCTGCCTCAATGGCCTGGCGCTTGATTTGAAGGAATGGCATTTGCTGACGGGTCAGGAGATTGACCATCCCACCCTGTTCGATGAAATTCGCCTGGTCACCCACCAGGAGAACGGGTTTGCCGGCCCATGCCTTGCGAATCTCGTCCCAGTTGGGCGCCGGTTCCTGCGCGATAAAAATGACCTGGCACTCCTTCAACTGGTCCGGTTTGGAACCATACACAATCTGAACAGGATGCCCTGATTTTGTTGTTTTACGGGATTGTTCATTCAGATACTCGCCAAAAGGGTTCTTCCCCAGAACCCCGATGCGTGTGGGACTGTTGGTATCCGCGTTTTCCAGCCCCGGCCACCGAAAGAAGGGGGTCAATCGGATCAACACGGCGGCCTTGATTTTGAACTCTGCATATCCGGTGCTCTCCATGGAGTTGACCGTTCCACCGCCGGAGGTTCCCCGGGCTTTCGGGGCCTCCTCGCCGAGGCAGACGGCGGCGAGCAGCGCGGCAACGGATGCGGCGAATACAGGACGCTGCCGCCAGTAACGACGGAAAGTTGGGGCAATGCAGCACGTCATTTCGGCACCCGAGCCGCTAGAAAGCAGCGGTTAATTTCACAAGGAAGGTTCGTCCATCCTGTTCCAGAATGGTCTGTCGCAGTTCAACGGGGGTCGGATCAAAATACTTGTGGTTAAAGAGATTATAAACACTCGCTGAAAGGTCCATCTGCCGCCAGATGCGATGGCTGTAGAGCGTCAGGTTGACCACCCAGTCGCCGGAGGCATGCCCGGACGGTTCATTCTCCCGACCTGAAAGAAAGCGAAATTCCGCACCACCAAACAATGTCTCCCGGTAGATCGGAAAGATCAGGTTACCCTGAACAAGGTGTTGTGGGGAATTATTCAGCTCATCCCCGGTGTCTTCCGCGACCGCTTTCTGAAGACAGTAACTCAATCGTCCGCGCAGCCCGCCCTCAAAATGGCCGTTGATCTCGGCCTCAACGCCGCGACCCCGGACGCTGGAGACGTTCCTGTAAATCTGAAGGCCATCGGATGGATCGATGGTCTGGGTGATCAGGTCGTGAGCGATGTAATAATATCCTGACAGGGAGGCGCGAAAATGGCTGCCCAGCTTCTGTTCCAGGACGAGTTCATAGGTTTCGTCGGTTTCTGCCTCGAGTCCGGGGTTTCCTTTCTGGGTCAGGCCCCCGTCGCTATAATAGCGTTCGTAAGCATTGGGACCCCGGAAGGATTTTCCGTAGAGCAATTTGAGCGTGGTCACCGGAATCGGATTGTAGACCACGGATGCCCGGGGACTGAGGGAGCTTCCGACAAAATCGCCCTGGTCGTAGCGGACGCCGGCCGAGAAGGTCAGATTGGTCAGCGCCGCCCACGAACCGTCCACGTAGGGGGCGAAGATTGTTGAATGACGGTTTTCCTGCAACGTTTCCTGATAGGGTACGGTTTGATAATTGTTCTGGTTCTGCGCGACATTTTCACGCACTTCGAAACCCGCGGTCAGGGTGAATTGATCATCCCAGGCCCGGTGGGCATGGACATCCTGGGTCCACCATCGTCCGGAGATGTGCTCGATGGATTCCGTCGTTCCGGACGGGTTGTCCGGTGCCTCCATCGGGTAGACATACCGGCCTTTGTAATAATAGGTGTCGTAGCTGACCTGGGCATCCAGAACGACCTCATTTTCAAAGGTGTGATTCAGTGTCAGGTTGATAAAATAGTCCCCGTCGACGGTCGAATTTCTGGGATCACCAAAAACCGTGCCAAAGGATCCAGTGGGAATGTTTTTGGTCCGCTCCACCCACCCTCCTTCAAGACGGATTCCATTCCAGGAAAGCTGACCGAATGCCGACCTGGAATTTTCGCCATCGGTATGGCGGGTGGTTCCGTCACTTTGGGGCGGGTTGACGTATTCCCGATAGAACAGGTGGTCGTGCCCATCCCGGTTCAGGAGGGTGCCGGAGGCCAGGAAATCGATTCCGTGGTCAAGTTCGTATCCGACCGTCAATCGTCCCCGGTAGCTTCCAAAGCTTCCCCCGGAGACCGCTGTTTCGACTCCAGAAATATCCTTACCCTTGCGGGTGATGACGTTCACGACCCCGAAAAACGCATTGTTTCCATAAAGCGATGAGCCGGGGCCACGGACAATTTCAACGCGGTCAATCAGGTCGGCATCCACGCTGAAACCATCCCCCAGGGTGACCCCTCCCGTGACGTTGTCATTGATTCGATGGCCATCAACCAGAACGAGGACCCGCGAATTATAGTCGCCCTGACGACCGAATCCGCGCACCCCGAGGTAGGTGTAGTTTCTATCCGAGGAGGTATAAAATCCGCGGGTTCCCGCCAGGACATCGGCCAGGGTCTGGTAACCCAACTTCCGGATATCATCGCTTGTGACAATGGTTACAGACGAGGGGGCCTGCTCCACCGATTGGTCACGCCGCGAGGCCGCGGTGACGGTGGCCACCTTGGTTTCCAGCAGTTGATCGAGTGAAAGGCCGGACAAATCGTCACTGTCGGCGTTCCCAAAGAGGCGGTTGGCGATTCCCAGGGTGGCAACCACAGCCCAGAGAAGGCGACGGTCTTCTGATGGGAAGGGCAACGAGGCAGGGCGTCTCGTCTGGATGGGATGCATGGAGAGGCTTAGGGCGTTTGAGTACGGCTTTTTTCTAACGCCGAAGTGCCCATCAGGCGATCAAAATTGACGGAATGGACCGCCCGGTTGCGCAAAGTGACTCAACCGATCGATGCCGGGCGTCCCGAACCGCAAGAGAATCTCGAACGGAGACTTGATTTTATAGAAATTACGGTAGTAAGTGAGATGTCGTTTGACTGGCCCACCCATGAAATCCAAGTCCCGTTCCCCTGGTTTCCCTTCTGGTTCCAATGTTGCCTTCACCTTGATTGAATTGCTGGTGGTGATCGCCATTATCGCCATCCTCGCGGGAATGCTGCTGCCTGCCTTGTCGAAATCAAAAACCAAGGCGCAGGGAATCATGTGCGTTAACAACCATCGTCAACTGCTTCTCGGATGGACGATGTATATCGGGGACAGTCAGGAGAATTTGCCCTACGCCTATGCCAATGATATCGACCCCCGGGGGTCGAATGGAGCGTGGGTGCAGGGGATCATTGATGTCGGCAACCCGGCGACCCGGGACAATTGGGATACCAATTTTCTCGCTCGAAGCCCCATCTGGAATTACACCGGAAAGTCCATTGGCATCTGGAAGTGCCCGGCAGACCGAAGCATGGCCGTCAATTCTTTGAAGCAGAAGGTCCCGCGTATTCGCAGCATGTCCATGAGCATTTGGACCGGGGGACGCAATCCCAAGGATGGAGCCGGAGCCGACGGGGGCTGGGGCAACAACAAGTGGAAGGTGTTCACCAAGAGCACCAGTTTCGACAATCCCGGTCCCTCCATGACGTATGTCCTGCTCGACGAGCGGGAGGACAGCATCAATGACGGTTTTTTCGTGGTCTCAATGGACAGCTATCCCGACAAGACCAAGACCAAAATGGTCGACTGGCCTGCCAGCTATCACAATCGGGCCGGCGGGTTTTCGTTTGCGGACGGTCATGCAGAGGTCAAGAAGTGGATCGACGGACGGACAACCCCGCCGATCAACAAGCTGACCTCCGGTTCCCAGGCAAACAATCCGGACATCTATTGGATGCAGGAGCACTCCACTCGCGCCCTTTAGGCCGGACGATCCTCAGTCCAGCGGACCGAACAGGAAATCAATGTCATCCGATCCCAGCTCCAGTCGGGTCTTTCCGTCGGATTCCAATAGTCCTTCCACGAGAGCCCGCTTCCGGTCCTGCATCGCGGCTATTTTTTCCTCCACGGTTCCGGTGACGATCAACTTGTAGACAAACACGGTTTTGGACTGGCCAATCCGGTGGGCCCGGTCGGTGGCCTGGTTTTCGACCGCCGGGTTCCACCAGGGGTCGTAATGGATGACGGTGTCGGCCGTCGTCAGGTTGAGGCCCGTCCCACCCGCCTTCAGGCTGATGAGAAAGACGGGAACCCGTCCTGCCTGGAATTCCTTGACCGGTGTCGCCCGGTCGGTGGTCGACCCGGTCAGGACGACAAACCCGATTTTTGCCTGTTTCAATTCCGCCTGGATCAGTTCGAGCATGGACGTGAACTGGGAAAACAGGAGGATGCGACGACCCTCGGATACCATGGGCACCAACAGGTCCATCAGCAGGTCGAGTTTGGCGGATTCCCTGACCTTTTTGGCTGCAGGAAGGGTCAGTAACTGAGGATGGCAACAGATTTGCCGGAGCTTGAGCAGGGCGTCGAGAACGACGATATGGGAACGGGACAATCCCTTTTTCGCCACTTCCGCCCGGACCCGCGCGTGCAGTGCCAGACGAACACTTTCATAAAGGTCACGTTGAACGGCGCTGAATTCGACCGTCTGCACGATTTCGGTTTTTGGAGGTAGTTCGAGCACCACGTCGCTCTTTTTTCTCCTCAACATGAACGGGGCCACCCGCCGCCCCAGAGTCTTTTGGCGTTCAACATCCTGATTTCGCTCAATCGGATGCCGAAACAGGCGATTGAAGCGGATCTCATCCCCAAGAAACCCTGGAAGCAGGAAGCGGAACAAGGACCAGAGTTCCCCCAGGTGGTTTTCCACGGGGGTTCCGGTCAGACAGAGCCGATGGCGGGCTTTGAGTTCGCAGACGGCGGTGGCGTAGGTGGTCTTGGGATTCTTGATGTATTGAGCCTCGTCCAGGATGACGTAGTGAAATGAATGCTCCTGTAATTCGGGTAGGTCCCGGGGCAGCAACGAATAGGTCGTCAGCACCAGATCGTGGTCGGAAATCCGGTCAAAATGATTTTTGCGATCCAGCCCGTGAAGAACCAGAACGCGAAGTGATGGGGCAAACCGGGCGGCCTCCTGGCTCCAATTGGTCATCAGCGTGGTAGGGGCAACCACCAGGGTGGGACGATCGGCCCGCCCGGACTGCTGTTCGCAGAGCAGATGGGCAAGCGTCTGCACCGTCTTCCCCAAGCCCATGTCGTCGGCCAGAATCCCGCCCAGATTGTATTCCCGGAGAAATTGCAGCCAGTCCACGCCCTCCCTCTGATACGGGCGGAGTTGGGCTTGAAGGCCCGATGGAACCGGAACCGGTTGTATTCCACGGAAATTTCGAAGTTTTTCAGCCAGTTGCCCCAGATCCGTGGGGCCCATCCAGTGCCATTCCTCGTTGCCAGCCAATTCTGCCGCACGCAGGCGGTCCAATCGAATTCGACCATTTTTCTCGTTGGGCGGGGCATCGTAGAGCTCCAGGAGCACTCCCAGGATTTGACGGGCGCGGGCAACGGGAAAGGGAAGATGGCGTCCATCCGGAAGGAGGAGAGGAAAGGCGGCATCCGGGTCTCTTGATTTCAGCCGGTCGCGGGAGAGCACTTTCGGGTCGTGCTGCAGAAGTTGCAGGAGCAACGGCAGCAGGTTGATTTTGTTGCCATCCACCACCACCCCCAACTCGACCTCAAACCATTGATTCGTTTTCCCGTCGTCAGGGTCCGCGTGGGCATCGGTCGTCCACGATTCGGCTTTCGCCAACTGCCATCGAAATCCTTCCTCCTCGGTGATTCGCCATTTTTCCGCCTTGAGAGTCGGAACCGTTGTTCCGACGAATTTCAGCCAGACGGCGGGATCCCTCGAGACCCAGTCATGCCCCTCAAGGGCAAATTCCTCCAGATTGTAAAAGTAGGGCGACTGGACCAGTCCGGTTCCCTCCAGGGATTTCACCAACCGTGATTCAAGGGTCGGTCGCCGCTTGATTTCCAAAAAGTCATCGCCCTGGATGGATTGAAGCATTTCTCCCGGCTGTCCGAACGGAACCCGGATCCCGGCATAGTCCAATTCAAAACGCGCCAGGCTCAATTCGGTGGTCTCCACACGCGGAGGGTCCCCACCCCACCTTTTCCCGGGAATGGTCATCAAGCGGAGGCATGGGACGGGGCGGCAGTCCGCGACCTGCTTCAAGTTCAAGCGGCGGGGTTTGGGGAGCGGCAGGGACAGCGGTTTGGAGTCCAGGGCCGCGGCCAGTCGCAGGCCTTCCTCTGCCTTGAGCTCCGGGGCCGTCAGCCACAGTCGGGCGACCTTCAGTGGCACCGCCAGTTCGACAGGACCGCAGCTGCGATTGATTTCATCGAGGTACCAGAGCGGCTCCAAATCGAGGATCGTGGTGGCACCCGGATTCATCAGCAAGGTGGTTCGCTGCTGTCCGTCCGGGCCCGTCTCCCATCCCAACGCCGCCGCTCGTGTTTCCCCCAATGTCAGGTGCTGGCGTGTGTTTCCGGGGGCAAGCCAGTGGCACCGACCCGTGGCCAGCAGGCGGGAGAGCAAAACCGCTCCCGACTCGCCGGTCAGATAACGAAATGAGACTCCGGGCGTTTCCTGTGCCCACGCCAGTTCCACCGCAATTTGCCGGTCCTCATTGAGCTCCGCCGAGCTTGATTTGGGTTCGCGTCGCAGTTGATCCCAACTCCACGACTCTGGTGCACCCCACGTTCCATTTTTGAGAAGTCGTTGCCGGGTGATGTCGACGATGATCCGGCCAAAGTCGATTCGCAGAATAAAAATCCGCCTGTGGCCATCCGGTTTGCCGACGTCGAGCTGGGCATCAGGGCGGGGAACCGTCTCGACCTCTGCCTGAAGTGTTCGCAACCACCGATCGGCCTCCGGGGACAAGCCGGAGGCCGGTTTCTGAACCAGTCCGGAAAATTGCCGGCGCAACCAGTTGTCGACGCCGGGGTCGAAATAGCGTTTGTTTTTCTGCCAATGTCCGCCGGGTTCGGGCATGCCACGAATCATCCGGCAGTTGAGCCCGCCAGCAAGGAATTATGCTTCGGTGTTCCGCTCCGCAGGAACAGATTCGGCAAGCTCACCTCAGCGTTGTTCCCCGTGGGGAATGACGTTCAACCAATAGTAACCAATGGGATGAAGCAGGGGCCGCCCGTCCTGGCTGCGAACCCCCGCCAGCTTGAGCTCGTGCACGTGACCCACCACCAGATCGCTGGACAATTTCACGCTCCGCCCATCCTTGGCGACAACCACCGACTTGATGGGCGGATGGGTTGGATCGACTTCCGGTGAACCATACTCGGCGCGGTACACATAGGTGTAGGTATCGAGCTGGTAGGATTCAGGTTTGGCGGCTGTCGCCGGATCAACGGGTTCGGTAAAGGTGACTTCGAATCCATCGGGAAGCACGTGCATGGTCTGGATCTCAAAGACAGGCTTTCCGGTCCATCGAAGCCGTTGGAGTGCAAATGGCTTGCCGCCACGAGCCCCCCATCCGCGGTCTGTACCGCCCACAAAAAGGGAGCCGTCTTCGCACATCTCCAGGCTCAAGGTTCCGGAATCCATACCCTCGCGGAAGGGAAAGGTGGCTCCCTGATAGACCCCATCAACCTGTTCCAGGGAGACCCTCATGACCGTGCTCCAGGTCTGGTCACCCACAAACAGCTGGTTGGTGAAGGGACCAAACTTTCCGCCGGTGAAATCGTTCTGAATGCCACTCGCGCTTTGCCCCATGCGTTGATAGGGAAAGGCCACGGCGGGCGGCACCAGCTCCGGCACGTTCTTCCATTCCACATCGATCCGGCTGCCGCTTTTGGGATCTGCCGGACGAGGTCCCAGATTCGGGGCGAGACCATACCATTTATTTCCCTGGGGGTTGCCCATGAAACCTCCGGGCTTCAAATGCTTCAGCCAACAGGTCCCGTTCCACGGTCCCTGATTATCCGTGTAGAACATATCCCCCAGGTGATTGGTGGCCACACCGCCAGGGGAGCGAAGACCACTGCAGGTGGGGATGGCCTTGCCATCGGGGGTCACCCGAAGACACCAGCCTCGGAACTCCGACTCACTGGTGAAAGAGCCTGTCAGACAGAGCACCACCCAGATATTTCCGTCCCGGTCGAACTTCGATCCAAACGCATATTCATGGTAGTCGCCATTGATGTCCCAACGGTCACAAATGGTCTCGAACAAATCGGCTCGATCATCGCCATTGGTGTCTTTGAGGCGCGAGACCTCGCCTCGTTGGGTGATGTAAAACCAGCCGTCTCCCCGGGTGGTCAATCCCAGCACCTCGTGCAGACCCGAGGCAAAGCGGGTGAACTTCACGTTCGCCGGGGCCAGATTTTTGCCATAGGCGCCGTCCACAAAATAGATGTCGCCCAACCGGGTCGACACGGCGAGTCGGTGGTCGCCAAAGTGTTGGATGGCACCCGCTTCGAGGACCACCCCGTCCGGGATTGGAACAGTGGCGAGCTCATAGTATTCGTTTTCAGCCTCGGCCAGTGTGGCGGCTGAAACCGGGCGAGTCGGAGTGACCATGGCCGCCACCACCGCCAGGGCCGTTGTCAGGGAAAAGAGGGAAAGGCGCATAAAGGGTTGAATTACCAGGTGATGACTTCGGTGAACTCTTCATCGACCGGGACTTGCACCCGGAGTTCCCGTCCGACAATGCGGGTTGCCGGGACATGGCTGAATTTGAAGTGAACCCGACCGTCGACGACGTATTCTTGAGGTCCCGTTTCCTGAATGGTCCCCTCGGCTGCCCGCAACCAGAGTGTTCCGGTCGTGGGCTTGCCGGATGATTTGAACAGCCGCTGCAGGACGAAATCGACACCCTCCGCCTCCACGGTCGGGAAATCGTCAATGGCAACTCCCTCAACCTGGTATCGGAAGGCGGGGCGTCCTTTCCCATCAAGCCGGTATCCAAGGAATTTTCCGTGGGCGGAACGATGGGCGGCGGCGGGCCATGCGGCGTTTCCATCAGCCAGGGCTGCGAAGGCGTCGCCTTCCGGTAATCGAAACAGATGATCCCCAAGAGGGGGCTCGTAGCCCACGCCCCGGTCGGTGCTATGGCGGGCCGCATCAATGAATGCCCCCTGCCAGATCAGGGCCAGGCGAAGATTGTTGGCGTCAAAGGCCAGGCTGGCATGTTCCGGGTAGCCAACGGCGATGGCGCGGGGACCGGCACCGTCAATGAAGTTTCGGTAAATGACGGCGTCATTTCCCACGACAATTTCCTTTCTGCCGCGAATCAGCCCTGAAGGCACCTCCGCCTTTTCCCCGTCCTTCATCCACGCCCAGATGGCCCGAATCTGGGCATCCGTCTCACCCCCGAGCAGCGCCGTGTTAACCGCCTTGCCTTCCGGCCAGAAACTGGGCATGCGTGTTCCGGGGCGGAGCGCGGCCGGATCCGGCAGGTAACGGCGGAACCAGTCAAACTGCAGCCGTTCATGCATGCGCTCGAGTCCGAGTGCGGGAATCCCCATGGACCCGTATTGGGCAAAGGTGTGACACGAAATGCAGCTGAGGCCGTCCCGTCCGACCAGTTTTTGTCCAAATTTGGCATCCCGATCCGAGGAAATTGGCTCCTCAACGGGATGGGATCGCTTGTCGGCAGACGCCAGAAGGGTCGGAAGGCTGTCCGTCGCAGCCGAACCAAAAACCGGCATCCGCGTGGCCATGTAGGGACGAACCTTGGTTCCTTCGATCAGCAGGCGCTTCAACCACTCGGGGCGCAACTTTGCGCCCACTTCATTCAGGTGGGGAGGAAGTCGTCCCTCCTCACCGAGATCGGCACCGCCGACAATGGAAAACCAGGGGGCTTTACCGTGAACATCCGGGCCGCCCAGCCCTCCCCGCTGGTGGCAGGCGTAACAGTTGAATCGCGACAAAGTGGCTTCCACCTCGGCACCTGCCGGGCGGGAATCCGCCAGGCTGGGCAGGGTGGCGACCGTCTTTCGGAGCGCGCGGCGCTGGCTTTCGCTCAAGTCATAGCGGGGAGCAGAGGTCGGAACGTTGTCGGAAAGGCAACCGCTTTGGGGATGATTCGACAAAGCCGCCAGGGTGGGTCCGACAGAAGGCGGGGGCAGGGGGCCATTCGGATCTCCCACCGCGTGACAGGCCACACAGTTCAGTTGGGCGAATTTAAGCCGTCCGATGGCTGCCTGGTCCGGGTTGGACGCAAAGCCGGTGTAGCCCAGAGGACGGATGATGGCCCCACTTCGCTTGAAATACTGCTTTTCCAACGGCTTCCGACCAAAGCCTGGACCTTCCCAAGCCACCGTTAATTCCGCTCCGCCACCTCCCTGAAAGTAGCGCAATTCAAAGGCTTGGTATCCCTTCTTGAGTTCGGTCTTGCCGGAATGCTCCCGTGGAGCATGGGTTCCATCGTTGTCGACGACCACGTGGTCACCGACCTGCAACGTGGTTCCATCGTCGGACGTCGTCCAAAAGGTATAGGTTCCGTCAGCCGGGATCTCAATCAACCCTGTCAGGATGAGGCCATAGTCGTTTTCCCGCTTCGGGAGTTGAACAGGAATACCGTCGCTGCTCCCGACGGTTTTGGGAGTCGCCGACGACAGGTCGGAACACCGGCCAAACGAACCTTCGTAATACTTCAACTTCAAGCCGGGAACGAGCCCGTCCGTGCCTCCGGGGCTGCCAGCGACCTGTTCGCGGACCAGATAGGTGGCAATGGCCAGCGCCTCGTCCGAAGTCAGATTCAGTTTCGGCATACGCCCGCCCGGACGATGACCGGTCGGATTTTCAAGGAACCGGGCCAGCTCTGTCGCCGGATATTTGGCGGCTAAATGGCCAAGGGAAACCGACGCCGGGGTGGCGGCGGCGATGGCGGACTCGCCGCCTTCCGAGGGGGCTTTGAACGGCGCGTGGCAGGCGACGCAGCCCACCGTGTGGTACAGGGTTTCACCCCGGGAAATCAATGAGGGATCGGCCTCCGCTCCGGCGGCTTCCCCGGAAGGCTGAATGGAAACGAGGTACTGGACCAGGGCCTCAACGACGGCGGGGCGATCGGCGGCGGCGATCGATTCCATCAAGTGCGGCATGCGGGTTCCCGCTTTCGAGGCCACCGGGCTTTCGAGCCAGCTTTTCAACCAGACCGGGTTCAATCGCAGTCCATTGGTTCCAAGGAGCGGTCCGGGATTGGAAGCGAGTCGTCGGTGGATGGCCTCACTTGCTGAATGGCAGGCGGTGCAGTTGAGTTCTCCCAGCAGCCATTCCCCTTCCGTCAGGCTGGCCGGCAAGACGCCGGGCGGAGTCACGGTGGCAGCGGCGGGTCCCGCCAGCAGTCCCGCGAGAATCAGCACCGATGAAAGCGTGCGTGGAAGGACTCGAAAAAGCATGTGCGGGTGGGGTACGGTTGGGGTGGTCGCGGCATTCACTTGGGCCGGAGTGTTTGACCCGAATCAGGGCGTTGCGGCAAGC
>CAIPFS010000577.1 GCA_903864375.1 uncultured Verrucomicrobiota bacterium | reverse complement strand
TTCTATGGCTTTTCACCGGCATCTTCGGTTTGCGGGCGGTGTTGCGAAAATGGAGCCGGCCACCGCGTGGCGGGACGACAACCCATCGGCGCACGGGATTCATGGGCCTCGCACTTCGGGGAATGACGCGACGGCCTTCCCGCAGCCTGGGGGCGATCTCCCTTCTTGCCTGCGCAGCATTCCTATTGTGCGCGGTCGGAGCGTTTAAACTGGAGGAATCACCCGGTCCTGGGCGTCCCGGTTCCGGAACCGGCGGATTTGGACTCTGGGCGCGAACGGCGCTTCCCGTCCTGAAGGACCTGAATACTCCTGCGGGACAGGATTTTTACGGTCTGTCCGCAGCGGACCTCCAGGGCGTTTCCGTGGTCGCCCTCCGGGTGCATGATGGCGATGATGCCAGTTGTCTCAATCTGGCCCGGGCGCAACGACCCCGACTGCTGGGGGTGCCCGTTACTGACCTGACCCGACGCGGTTCGTTTTCATTCACCGAGGTGGCCCCTTCCAGCGCCGTGACCAACGGATGGCTGGCGCTGACCCCGCCCAAGCCGGACCCCGACGAAACCCCGGCCATTGGAGATGCGGCTTCGTTGCAATGGATACTCCACAAGCAGGTGGGCGAAACCCTGGACTGCGTTGACGAGCGGGGACATCCCTTCAAACTGAGGCTGGTGGGTGCTCTGGAGGGCTCGGTCCTTCAGGGAAACCTCCTCGTGGCTGAGTCCGAATTGATTCGCCGGTTTCCGGGCGAGACCGGTCACCGGGAATTCCTGATTCAAACCCCGCAGGGAAGGGAGGGTGCGGTTTCCGCGGCCTTGAGCCGGGGCCTTCAGGATGTTGGATTTGAGGCGACACCCACCTGGGAGCGTTTGGGCCAATTCAATGCGGTTCAAAACACCTACCTCGATACCTTTCAAGTGCTGGGTGGGCTGGGATTGCTCCTGGGCTGCGCCGGATTTGGAGTGATCGTCCTTCGCAATCTTCAGGAACGCCAGGGCGAGCTGGCCCTGATGCTGGCCCTGGGATTTGAACGCGGCTATCTCGTCCGTCTGGCCGTCGCGGAAAACAGCGTCTTGCTGGTGCTGGGGCTGGGCTTGGGCATCCTTTCTTCGGTTGTGGCCGTGGCACCGTCCCTCCGACCGGGTGGCTCACCGTTGCCGTGGACCTCGCTGATGGGGACCATGATTGTGGTTGCCGTGACCGGCATGCTCTCGACCGCATGGGCGGCTCGTAAAGCCGTCCACCAGCAATTGCTCGCCTCCCTGCGGGATTTGTGAGGCACGCCTGGCGGGCACCGATCCTCGTGATATCCATGGGCAGCCCCTGCGTCCCGTAAATTTCCGCAGCCGGGGCTTGCCTTATACCGGCATTCGTTTACTACACACGTTCCGTTTCGGATCCTTCGGGACCGAAACACATCTCTGGAGACCGACCGTTTTCAGAGTCGCGGAGCTGGTTTCGGCCAGACCGTGCAGAGGGAAGGACGTGAATTTGAATTGAGCGAAGTCAAACTTAAAAAGGGCGAGCCGATTGATCGGGCACTGCGTCGGTTGAAAAAGAAAGTCGACCGTGAGTGCATCATCAAGGATGTGCGCATGAAGCGTCATTACGAAAAGCCCAGCGAACGTCGACGCCGCAAGATGAAGGTGGCCAAGTTTTCCGCCTATCTGTCGGCCAAATATTCCGACGTCTAGTCCTTTCCAAAAGGAAATTTCAAGCGATTGCGTCCCGTGGCCTTGTGCCATGGGGCGCTTTTTCGGGTTACCAGATTGAACTCCACCCGTCCGGGTGATGTCCTTGACCCCGGGAATCGTCAAAACCACACGCCCATGTACTCTCTCTCCTCCTGTTGGAATTCGGCCCGTCATATTTGCGGTCGGCAGATGCTGCGGGAAATCCGCGACCTTGGGTTTGAGTACGCCGAACTGAGTCACGGCATCCGCATCAGCCTGGTGCCGGGGGTGCTCGATGCGGTTCGAGCCGGGGAGATCAAGATTTCGACCCTCCACAATTTCTGTCCGCTTCCGATTGGGGTCAATCACGCTGCACCCAACCTGTACAAGTTTTCTTCGTCGGACCGCAAGGAGCGGGAGGCTGCCTTGAAGCATTCCCGAAAGACCATTGAGATGGCAGAGATGGTCGGAGCCCGCCTCATCGTCCTTCACTCCGGACAGGTGGAGATGCGGGAATACCAGGACAAGCTGGAAGCAATGGTGGCTGAAGGCAAAAAGGAGACCCCAAAATACCGCAAACTGGTGGAGGAAATGGAATCCCGGCGGGAAAGGAACAAGGACGATGCGGTCAATCTCGCCCTCGACATGATCCATGAGCTGGCCGAAAACGCCGCGGAACGCGGGCTTTTACTTGGGATTGAAAACCGGGAGGCCGTCGAAGAAATACCGGTGGATCATGAAATTGGTGCCTTCCTTGCCGAACTGCCGGAGAATGTCCGCTACTGGCATGACTGTGGGCACGCCCAGATCAAGCAAAACCTGGGGCTCATGGACCACCGCATGCATTTTGAGGGATTGGCACCGCGACTGGCCGGATTGCATGTCCACGATGTGGTTGCAGGCTCGCATGGGCAGCAAGACCATGTCCCACCCGGCATGGGTATGATTGATTACCAGGCGCTTCAGCCCTGGATACGGCCTGAACACATCAAGGTCATTGAACTGAGTCCCGGGGTCCCTTCTGAAGATGTCGTTCGCGGCTTTGAATACATCCGGTCGGTGTGGGGACCGGAATAAGCTGCGAAATTCCTCCGAGTGAGCCGACTTCGAGTCCACCGTTTCGCCCGGACCCTGCTGAGTGCCGTTCTGCTGGCACTGATTTTTCACGTCATTTTTTGCAATGAGGTTCAATCCCTGCTGGCGGGGACGGGCGTGCATTGGGAGGAACTGTCCAAATGGGAGCAACGGCGCCTCGCCTGGACCCGCGGTCCGGCCGCGTTGTGGGAGACCACGCTGCAGCTGGACTCCATCAGTCTGTTCACTGCCTTCGCTGCCTGTGGTTTGCTGGTGGTGATTGGAGGACTCCGCTGGCGACTGGTCCTCCGGGTGCAGGGTCTGGAATTGTCCCTTCGCGAAGTCATGCGGATCTCGTTCATTGCCCACTTTTTCAACGCGTTCCTGCTTGGAACAGCGGGAGGGGATGTCGTGAAGGCCTGGTATGTCGCGAAAGCCGCCCCGGAGAGGCGACCAGAGGCCGCGTTGACCGTTTTTGCCGACCGAATTCTCGGCGCGCTGGCGTTGCTCCTGTTCGCTGCCCTCTGCGCCATTCCCAACGCCTCTTTGATCTCCCGCTTTCCCCGGCATTGGGCCGTACTGTTGATGGTCGTTGGTATGCTGGTAGTGGCGGGACTTCTGGTATTTCTCGGGTTCTATACGGATGCATTGCAGCCGGGCCGACGGATGACCCGATGGTTGACCCGGGTTCCAAAAGGCGGCTCGTTTGTGCGGGCCATGGCGGCCTGCCGGACTTTTGGGCGACATCCCGGGTTTCTGGCGGAAGTCAGTCTCTGGTCGCTGCTCATCAACGTCTGCATCGTCCTCGCCTACGTGGCCCTCGCTCGCGGGCTGCACCTCGAAGTGCCGTGGATCACCCTGGCCTATGTGTCGGCCGCTGTCGTCTCCGTTGCCGCGATTCCGGTGACTCCGGCAGGGTTGGGTGTCCGCGAAAATCTGTTTGTCTGGTTGCTGGCATCGCCGGTTTTCGATGTCAAACCGGGGCTGGCGTTATCCCTGTCGCTGCTGGGCTACACGGTCAATCTGGCCTGGAGTGTGGTGGGCGGGGTGGTTTACCTGCTGGCTCCGTCTGAAACCAAAGACATCGTCCGTTCAAGCTCCACGGTGACCGGAGTCACCCGGCACTGAGTGGCCCTCACAGGGGCTCCCGTCATTGGGTCGCCCCTTCGGTCACACGAAGGAAAACCTCCTCCAGACCGATCTCGTCCTCCCGCAGCTCAAGTAGTCGAACGCCCGCACCCACCAGCGTTTCAGCGATATAGCTCCCGTCGATGCGGGGGTCCTCGACAAAGACCTTGAGACGGTCCTCCTTGATTTCGATTTGCCGGGTCTCGGTCCGAGCCAGCAATAGCTCTCTGGCAGTGGCGGGAGGGCAACCTGCCCGAACCCAGAACGATCGCCCCTCTGTCACGCCAGCCTCGACTCCACGAATGGGCCCGCTGTAAATCAGCTGGCCCCGCTCAATGATGGCGCAGCGATTGCACAGGGTCTGGAGCTCGCTGAGGATGTGCGACGAGATGATGATGGTTTTTCCCATTCGCTGAAGCTCCTGTAGAATGGCCATCATCTCGATCCGGGCGCGCGGGTCCAACCCACTTGCCGGTTCGTCCAGGAGCAGCAATTGCGGGTCATGGATCAACACCCGGGCGAGGCCCAGACGCTGCTGCATCCCGCGACTCAGCGCACCAATCAGGAATCCCTTTTTTTCCGTCAATCCCACCAACTCCAGGACATCGGCCACCGTTTTGTCCCGTTGGGCGGAAGGGATTTTGTAGCAGGCACCAAAAAAATCGAGGTATTCGGTCACCTCCATCTCCTTGTAGACACCAAAAAAATCGGGCATGTAACCGATCAAATGCCGGACCCGATCCGCATCCCGGACGACGTCGTATCCCAGGACCTCCGCCTTTCCGCTGGTTGGAGTCAAAAAGGTGGCCAGAATCCGCAGCGTTGTGGTTTTTCCCGCCCCATTGGAGCCAATGAAACCAAAGAGGTCCCCCCGTTGAACGGTCAGGGTCAGATTGCTGAGGGCCTTCATGTCACCAAACTCGCGGGAGAGGTTGGTGGTTTGTACGGCTGCTATGGGGGGCGGTGAGTCGCTCATGGCTGAAGTGCTTGTCTAGGGGGCCGCCGAAGTGGCCCTTGGGATGACCCAACGGAGAAGGGTGTTTTTTTTGAAGCGCGGCGTCTCGAAGTGCGGAATGGGATGTATCAAGGAGGTGTCCGGCATCCAGGCAAAAAGGACCGTATCGCCCCGTTGGACCAGGGGTGTGAGGTCGAGACCCGGTGGGGATATGTAACCGCGCGCCTCCGTTTCCTCCGGGGACAGCATCCCCGCGAGAGAGGCCACAATGGACGTTTCTGGCCAATCATCAATGTGGGTGCGATCGTTCGCCCCGAACGCCTGACCACGCAGGTTGATGGCTTCCGCCAGTCGGGGTCTTCGGGTGGCGATGTAGGCCTTCAAGGTCACCGAGTTGGTTCCTGACACTTCGAAGTCAGCTCCCCGATGGGGTGGCAGACCGGGTAACTCACGAATTTCACCATCCTTCACGATCCAGAGGCGCTCGATCCGATGATCGGAAAGATTGTCCAGATGAAGGGAATCCGGCGATGCGTTCCATTTGCCCGTCAGCGGTACCGTGGCGTAGTCCTGCCAGTCGAAAACATTCAATTGGCTGGTCCAGACATCGACCCCCAGTTCCGCCGTGATTCCCTTCGGCTTTTGAAGGATGACCGTCCGCTTGGGCGTGACGTTTCCGGCTTCAAACAACCCGCGGCTCTCCGGTCGGACCAGGCCAGTGGGAAGATCCAGACCGACGGGATAGGTATCGTTGGCGGGGGAGTACAGGCTGGTGTATGTCCTCCCGCGCAGGGCTCCTCTGCCTTCAAGAGCCTGCGGCACCAGATCCACCAGGTGAAGTTCATTCCATTCGGCCTTGCCGGCCCGGAGCTTCCAGCCGATGAAGTAAATCAGGGCGGAAAAGAGGACCACGTAGCAAGGAAACGTGATCCAGGTCAGCATGGGACGTCCCAATTTGCGGAGGACCCAATGGTCCATCGGGCCGATGACCACCAGGTAAGCCGCCAACAGCAACAGAAGGGCTCCCACAGGGAGTTTTCGAATCTGGCGGGTCTCAATCATGGCTCCAAACAGGCCATCGAGACTGCTGCCGCCGAAATGCACCCCGTCTCCCGGCACCAGCGCTGACTCGGGTACGCCCGCCAGACGTGCCCAAAACCAGGGACGCAATTTCCAGGATTTGATCGGCTCCCGCTCTGGATTGAAAGCGAGGAGCGTGACGCGTCCACGGTCCCGGGTATGCGTCACCATCAAGGGCACCCCTGCGGTGTTGGTTCCGAATTTGAGGAGTGTTTTTCCCAGGTTCAGTTTCAGGTTATAAACCGGGACCTCGGTCACGGACATTGCCGGGTCGATCTGGAGTTTTCCGTAGGCATCCCCAGGCACTGTCGACGGTCGCGGCGCCGATGGCTCCTTCCCAAGGCGATTTCTTTTTTGGGGTTGCTCCTGACCATTCCCCGGTTTTCGAGCCTCTTCGGAAGCCTTGGACGGCAAACCATAGCCCGATTCACCGATGGCAGTGATTCCCGTCATCCCAAGGACCCAGTCATTGAGCAGACCCCCAACGCGTAGATTCTGTCCATCGGAGACGCGGGCAGGCAATTCCAGCCGCAGCCAGGTCAGTGCATTCAGGTCCGCCGGTTGATCCACGCCCACGATCAAATGCCCTCCGCCATGCAACCAGGCCAGCAGGGCGTCGATTTGTGGCTCCCGCAACTTCAGTGCGGCTCCGGTATTCAGGTACAAACAATTCAGGGCTTCCAACGACAGCGCTGAATCCGGGAAGAACTCAGGGGACAAGCGTGGGGCGATGGTTTGAAGTTCATCGCTGTTACGACTGGATTCAGGAAAGACCGGCATTCCTGAGAAGGCTCCCGGCAGGCCCCCCAGAATGGTTCCCTCCCAGGCACTGACATCCAGTTTTTGCCCGAGCCGTTCGTCCCGAATCTTTCCACGCTCGTCACGCAACCGGGCGTCAATCAAGTGGCTGCCACCCGTCGAGCAAAACAGGGTGGTCGTAAAAACCTTTTTGGTGTTGGACGGAAGTTCGATGGGAATCCGAACCATGTACCCGGAAGCCTGCACATCTGAAACCTCCACCACCCCATCGAAGGAAGGCCCATCGTTGAAGATTTCAAAAGCAACGGGGTACCAGGCGCCCGCCCGGGCAAATCGCCCTTCATACCCGGGAAAAACGTCGAATTGAATCTTGCCGTACGACGCAACGTTTCCTAACCACGAAAAACCGACCAGCAGGCACCAGAACAAACGTTTGTGGCTCATGCGGTCGGAATGACTCAACTTAATGCGAATATCGCTCGAAGCGCAAAGAGCAAAAACTGAAATCCGGCCCTTGACCGGCCGGATTTGCTTCCAACACATCGTTCACGGGAACGAACATGGAATCGACGAACGAATGCCGAATTGGACGCAACCGGGGCGTCCCATGAAATTAGACGGTCAACTGACCCAGCTTGCCGGTGCTGTCACCAAAGCGCTCCATGGAAACTCCCATGCGTTCCATCATGGACAGGTACAAATTGGTCATGGGCGTTTCCTTGGGGACGCGAACGTGCCGTCCAGAGGTAAGCCCGCCGCCGGCCCGTCCGGCCACCAGCACCGGGAGATTGTCGTGGGCATGGGCGTCGCCGTCGGCAATGCCCGACCCATAGACGATCATGGAATGGTCGAGCAAGGTTCCGTCGCCTTCGCGAATAGAGCGCATCCGGTCGAGGAAATAGGCGAATTGCTCGGCATGGAACCGGTTGATCTTGGCAATCTTGGCCTTTTTCTCCGGGTCGTTCCCGTGATGTGAAAGATCATGATGCCCTTCATTGACGCCAATGAACGGGTGAGGGCGGTTGCTGCCGTCATGAGCCACAATGAACGATGCCACCCGTGTCGAATCCGTCTGGAATGCCAGCAGCATGACGTCGTACATCAACCGGACATGTTGTGTGTAGTCATGAGGCTCGACCACCGGACGTTTCCCAGAGATCTCGGTCGACATCTTCTCGGTAAACTCGATTCGGCGTTCCAAATCCCGGACGGATGTCAGGTACTCGTCCAGCTTCCGTTGGTCGGTTCGTCCGAGCTTGGGATTCAAAGTGCGGGCATCCTCCATGACAAAATCGAGGATACTCTTGCGATAGCCCTGTCTCCTGGTGCGCAGTTCCTCGGAATCGAACGAGTCTCCATTACTGAAAAGACGGTCGAAGGCGAGCCGGGGATTGGTCTCAGGGGGAACCGGGGAGGTCGGCGTCCGCCACGAAATGTTGTACTGGTAGGCGCACGAATAACCCGAGTCGCAGTTCCCCGAGCTCTGACCACGGTCGATGCCAAGCTCCAGGGTCCGGAAGGGCGTTTGAACTCCCACCCGGTTCCCAATCACCTGGTCGACGGAGACGCCGACATGGATGTCCACTCCGCTGGTCTTGCGAGGTTGCGCTCCCGTGAGGAAGGCAGCCGATGCCCGGGCATGATCTCCAGCACCATCACCGTTGGGTCGGGCCTTGTCGTGGGTCAAACCGCTGAAAACGCACAGCTCGGATTTGACGGAAGCGAGCGGCTCCAGGATGTAGGGAAGGTCGAAATCAGCACCCACTTGCTTGGGTGTCCAGTCGGCCATGTTTGCCCCGTTGGGGACATAAACAAAACCGACGCGAACCGGTGCTGCTCCCGCACCGCCCGTCACCCCCGATGCAGCTCCGCCGGCCGCGGAAATCGGGGCGAGGGACTCCATCATGGGCAAAGCCATCAAGGTTCCCAACCCCTTGAGAAAGGTCCGCCGTGGAACAGAATTTCGCGCGCTCATAATAATTCCTGACCGCTGTCTTGACGACAGTACGCACACGTCGCTTCAACGCAAGTCACGGTTTGTCCGCGCAACGAAGAAATTCAACGCTTTTTCTTCGGCCTCCCTTGGGCCAAGATCCGTCCGCTCATGGGTAATTCGTTCGGAAAGTTGTTTTGTATCACCACCTGGGGAGAGTCGCATGGAGGAGGTGTCGGAGTTGTGGTCGATGGATGCCCACCACGCCTGCCGCTCACCGAAGCCGACGTTCAACCGGACCTCGATCGCCGGCGTCCCGGACAATCCCGGATCACCACGCCGCGGAAGGAGTCCGATACGGTCCAGATTCTTTCCGGGACCTTTGAAGGTCGGACCTTGGGAACACCGATCCTTTTGTGGGTGAAAAATGAGGATTTCCGTCCGGAAGCCTACTCCGAGATGGCGACCAAGTTCCGGCCCAGTCATGCCGACTACACCTATCAGGCCAAGTATGGCATCCGAGCCTGGCCCGGGGGCGGGCGAACGAGTGCCCGTGAAACGATCGGACGCGTGGCCGGCGGCGCGATCGCCCGGAAAATCCTCCGGGAACGCTGGGGAATTGAGATCCTGGCCTGCGTTGTTCAGGTCAAGGACATCCATGCCTCAGTCGACCCGGACACGTTTACGTCCTCTCAAGTGGAGTCCAACATCGTTCGTTGCCCGGATTGGCCAGTGGCAGAACGGATGATCGACCTCATCGAGGAGGTCCGGGGCGTCGGGGACACCGTCGGCGGTGTCATTCTCGGTGTGGCCCGGGGGGTGCCCGTCGGGTGGGGTGAACCTGTTTTTGACCGCCTCGAAGCCGATTTGGCCAAGGCGATGCTATCGTTGCCGGCAAGCAAGGGCTTTGAAATCGGAAGCGGCTTTGCCGGTGTCGGACTGACCGGGACCGAACACAACGACCCATTTCGCAAGGTGGACGGGCGCATTCGAACCACCACCAATCGCAGTGGCGGAATCCAGGGCGGCATCTCCAACGGCGAGACCATCTACTTCCGGGTCGCCTTCAAGCCGGTCGCAACGGTCATGCAGGAGCAGGAAACGGTCGATGTTCATGGGGAGGAAACCACCCTTAAAGGACGGGGTCGCCATGACCCGTGCGTCCTGCCCAGGGCCGTCCCCATGGTGGAGGCAATGACCGCCTTGGTCCTGTTGGACCACGCACTGCGTCAGTCTGCTCGTGAGGCTGCCATTCCGGTTCAAATTCCTTTCTTGGAGGAAGGCCGAACGGAGGGAAGTCCATCGGAGGGACGCGCTCCTGCAAGTCCCTAATCTCCAGCCGAGCCCTCCGGATCGAAGAAAGCCGTGGAATGTCCTGCGGACGGTTCTGCGGACGGCGAATTAGCTTCGCTTCTGCGGAACGGGCGTTGTTCGGACCGCCGAGGGCTTGGGGGGAGCCCCCCCGACCCAGGGCGTCTGAAATGATAGAGGCGCTGGTGCTCTGCAATGATTTGGCACTTGCAGGAGCGCTCCGAGGGGCGGCACGGCCGGAGAACCTGCCGCTTAAACGATGCCTACCGTTGGGCTACGAGAACTTGGGATTCCGGAGTAGGGGCCACCGCGGGCGACTTGGGCAAGGGGCACGACTGACCGATTCCCGGAATCAGAAAGGTGGCTGGCGAAGCTGAGCCATTGGCGGAAATACCGCCGCATCCAGTCCCGAGGATCGAGGCGGTCACGAGCAGACAGAGGGAAACCAGCCAACGCTTCATTGGTAAAGAATAGGTCCTGCCGAGGGTGTCAGCAATGAAGATCGATACCGCTGCCAACTGGCTGTAACCTGATCCACCATCGTTGGTCATAGCTCCGAGCATGGATGCCCTGAATCGTCTTGAAGTTTTGATTACCCCCGTCTCATGAAGCAAATCCTGTTCCGTCTGGCCTGGTTGATTGCGGTTGTGGCTCTCGCCGGAGGCGGGTGGTGGTATTTCAAAATCCGCCCAGCCACCAGCGCAACCCCGGTGTCTTATCGCACCAACACGGTGTCGCGAGGGAGCATCACCCAGATGGTGACTGCCAACGGGTCGCTAAACGCCGTCCAAATGGTCACCGTGGGAAGTCAGATCTCGGGAATCCTGACCGCGGTCAATGTCGATTTTAACAGCCGGGTCAAGGTCGGCGACGTCATGGCAAAAGTGGACCCGGCGACCTATGAACGGGCCCTGGCCCAGGAAGAGGCCCAGCTTTCGAGTGTGAAAGCCGGTCTGGAACTGGCCCAGTTTAATTTCGATCGGTCCAAAAGCCTGTTTGGCAGCAAGCTCATTTCGGAATCTGATTTCCAACAGTCGGAGGTGTCCCTCCACCAGGCCCAGGCCCAGGTGAAAGTTCAGGAGGCCCAGCGCGAACGGGCCAAGGTGGATCTGGACCGCACTACCATCTACGCACCGATTTCCGGCATTGTCATTTCCCGCAGCGTGGATGCCGGACAGACAGTCGCCGCCAGCTTCAACACGCCCACCTTGTTCCAGATCGCCAATGATCTGGCCAAGATGCAAATCGAAGCATTGGTCAGCGAGGCCGACGTCGGTGGGATTGAGGAAAAGCAGGCGGTCCGGTTTACGGTGGATGCATTTCCGAACCGCCAATTCAACGGGATCGTTCGCCAGGTCCGGTTTGCACCGGTCACCAATCAGAACGTGGTGTCCTATACCACCGTGGTCGATGTGGACAACTCGGACCTGAAGTTGCGCCCCGGAATGACGGCCAATGCCTCCATCATTACCGCCAACCGGACCAATGTCCTGAAGCTGCCGAATGCCTCCCTGCGTTTTCGTCCCCCGGCAAACGCCGCAATTGGCGGCACCAATAACACGGTGGCGAAGGCTGCCGGGACCAATACGCCGTCCGGTCGTGGGCGTCCGGAAGGGCTTCCCACTCCTCCCTGGGTGGCGGAGGGACGTCGCCCCACCGATGAAGAACGAAAGAAGTTCGATGAATCCCTGACACCGGAGCAGCGGGATCAGATGCGGGAGTTTCGCCAACGGATGCAGGCCATGCGGGAGGCGGGTGGAGGTGGTCCAGGGCAGGGGGGGCCCGGCTTTGGGATGATGGGGGGAGGCGCCCAGAGACAGTCAGAGGGACCCCAGATTCGTACGATCTATCGACTGGACCCGGCCAAATCATTGCCAGGAAAACCGGTCCTCGAAGCGGTCAGTATTCGAACCGGAATATCCGATGGCAGCTTTACGGAAGTCCTCGAAGGTTTGTCTGAATCCGACATCGTGGTCACCGGTACCGAAATCACCGAGGCGGCCACCCTCACGCCACCGCCCGGCGGCAGCCCCTTTGGTGGTGGATTTGGCGGCATGCGTCCGCCTCGCTAGGACGTCCGGACATTGCTTTGAGCTCATCAGTTGTCATGACTCCCATCATCGAGTTGCGGGATTTCAAGAAAACCTACAAGACCGGCGAAATCGAGGTTCACGCCGTCCGGGGGGTCAACCTCACGGTGCAAGCCGGGGAATTTGTCGCCGTCATGGGGGCCAGCGGATCGGGGAAGAGCACCTTGATGAACACCATTGGATGCCTCGACCGACCCACATCCGGAGCTTACCTGCTGGATGGCGTCAATGTCGGGAGACTCCAGCGGGATCAACTGGCCGACCTCCGGAATCAAAAAATCGGGTTTGTCTTTCAAGGCTTCAATTTATTGTCCCGCACCAGCGCCTCCGAGAACGTCGAGCTCCCCATGTTGTACCGTCGTCCGGCGGTTCCGGCGGCTGAACAACGACGCCGGGCCCTCGAATCGCTGACAAAAGTCGGCCTAGGGCAACGGGGCGATCACACACCCAACCAGCTGTCCGGTGGCCAGCAGCAGCGGGTGGCCATCGCCAGGGCCCTGGTCAACACCCCAAAGCTCCTCCTCGCTGACGAACCGACCGGCAACCTCGACTCCCGAACCAGCATTGAGATCATGGGCATCTTCCAGGAGCTCAACCGCGGGGGAATGACCATCGTCATGGTGACCCATGAACTCGACGTCGCCCGTTACGCCAAGCGCATGGTGGTCATGCGCGACGGTCGGATTGTGACCGACCAAGCAGTCGAGGGCATGAGCTCCGCCCAGGAAGAACTGGCCCGGCTCGATGCCGAGCAAAAAGCCGTGAACCTTGCCCCATGATCATTCTCGCCTCCATCCGGTTGGCCCTGCGCGCCTTGCGTCGAAATCTCCTTCGGACCCTGCTGACCATGCTGGGCATCATCATCGGTGTGGCGGCCGTGATTTCAGTGGTGAGCATCGGTAATGGCGCGAAGAAGCAGGTGGAGGCACAAATCGCCACCCTGGGTCAAAACGTCATTCTGGTTCTCTCCGGAAACGTGTCCCGCGGTGGTTTCTCCATGGGCTTTGGCAGCGCCGGAACACTGACCCAGCCGGACCTCGAAGCGATTCGGAAAGAGGTCGAGGGGGTGGAAGGGGCGAGCCCGGAGGTCCGGGTCTTTTCCCAGCTCGCCAACGGGAATCAGAATGCCAATGTCCAGGTCTCAGGCGTCAGTGCCGATTATTTGAGCATCCGCGCCTGGCCCCTCAAGTCCGGCAACAACTTTACGGAGCAGGATGTGCGCGGAGCCACCAAGGTGGCCATCATCGGCCAGACGACAAAAAAGACCCTCTTTGGTGACTCCGACGCCGTTGGACAATCCATTCGCATCAAGAATGCACCATTCACCATCGTGGGTGAACTGGCCGCCAAAGGGATGAACATGATGGGGTCCGATCAGGACGACATTGTGCTGGTCCCCTTCACCAGTGCCCTGAAACGTCTCGCTGGAGGCACCAGCTTTCGGAGCATTTCGGTCCAGGCGGTGGATGCCAAATTGGTTCCCGGAGTCCAACACGATTTGGACGATCTCCTCCGACAACGGCACAAGATTCAGGATGGACGTGACCCGGACTTTTTGATCCGGACCCAGCAGGAAATCTCCAATGTCGCCACCTCCACATCCCGGGTGCTGACCGTCCTCCTTGGCTCGGTCGCGGGTGTCTCTCTGGTCGTCGGGGGTATTGGGATCATGAACATCATGCTCGTCAGCGTGACGGAACGGACCCGTGAGATCGGGGTGCGCCTGGCCATCGGAGCCAGAACCCGGGACATCATGATGCAATTCCTTTTCGAGGCCATCGCCCTTTCGGTCATCGGGGGAATCATTGGAATCGGCCTGGGCGCCTGGATTTCCGGTCGCCTGTCGGGGGTCATGGGCAGTCCTACAGTCGTGGCGGCCAATTCCATCCTCATCGCCTTCGGATCATCCGCCCTCATCGGGATCGTTTTTGGCTATTTTCCAGCCCTAAAAGCGGCACGGCTCGATCCCATCGAGGCACTTCGTTTCGAATAAACCGGGATCATTCTTCGCCTCGTTCGTTGGAGTCGGTTGGAACGGGGATCCCGGACTTCAGGCATGTCCCGAGAGGTATGGACTTGCGACCAGCCAACAATCGTTGGGTCGGACTTGGCTGAAGGGATGGAAGGTGGTAAGCGTCCTTCCGGCATGCGATTCAAGAATTGGCTGCAGGGTGTCGTCGGGATTTGCTGGGCTTTGGCGCAGGCAGGAGCCGCGAGTGGGTGGGTGTCGGCGGCTCCCGCAGTCCCCGGCCTGGTCCGTACGGTTTCTTCCGGAACGGCGAATGACCTGACCGTGACCGACAATATCTGGCTTTTCGTTCCCGCTGGTGAATCGGCAACGCCGTTTGTCTCCGTGGGTGCCTTTAAATCCACATGGACCGGAAGTCTCGTCGCCGACCTTCGGGCTGATTTCAATTTCCACGTGGAGGCCAACGGGCCGTTCAAATTGAGCATCAATGAGGCCGTTGTTTTGGAGTCGGACCGCAAGTCCACGGAACCGGTATCGAGCAAGGCCGTTCGCTTGAACAAGGGGGCCAATCGGTTGGTCGCGGAATTTGTTGCTCCAGCATCGGGTGATGCGTCCGTTCGACTCTTCTGGTCGAATAAGGAAACGCCGTACAATCCAATTCCCAACGCCCAACTGCAACATGGCGAAACACCGGAACTCACCGCATCCCTGCTGCTGCATGAAGGACGCGATTTGTTCGTCGAGTTTCGTTGCGCCAAGTGCCATACCGCGTCAGGCACCATGCCCGAACTG
>CAIPFS010000576.1 GCA_903864375.1 uncultured Verrucomicrobiota bacterium | reverse complement strand
GGAACAGGCCACCTACCAGGCCCTGGTCGCGAGCCAGAACCGTCTGGCCGCAGAACTGGCAGAAGCAGGAGCCTATGTCCAGTCGCTGCTGCCAGCGCCGCTTCAGGACCCGATTTTCGCCGATTGGGCCTTTCAGCCGTCGGCCCAACTGGGCGGCGACGCCTTTGACTATCAACACCTGGACGACGACCACTTTGCGATTTGTCTGCTCGATGTCTGCGGGCATGGGGTGGGCGCCGCCCTGCTCGGAGTTAGCGCCTTGAACGTCGTGCGTTCCCGGGCCCTGCCAGGGACCGACTTCCGCGACCCGGCAGCGGTCCTGACCGGGCTGAACCGGGCCTTTCCGATGGAACGCCAGAACCAGCAGTATTTCACCGCCTGGTATGGGGTGTACCAGCGGTCACGGCGGGAATTGCGCTATGCAAGCGGGGGGCACCCACCGGCGCTGTTCTTTTCTGAAGCGGGCGAACCGCTGTCCCTTCGGACCCCCGCCCCGCCCATCGGCTGCTTTCCGGACAGCACCTACGTCAACCGGCAGGTGACCGTCGGGGCGTGCAATGAGCTTTTTGTCCTCAGCGACGGGGTTTATGAATTGCCGTTGCCAGACGGTCGGTGTGGGACGATGGCAGAGTTCGTTTCCTGGCTGCGCGATGTCCGGACCGGTCCGTTCGTCCCCCAGGATGCCCTGGTCCACGCCCGAAACCGGCAGGGGCGGGCTGAGTTGGACGATGATTATTCGCTGATCCGGATACGGTTGGGTTAGGGGTCCTGCGGACGGCCTATTGCGGACGGCCCATTGGCTTCGCCCGTGCGGAATGGGCGTGGTTTGGACCGCCGGAGGTCGATCTTGCTCTGATTCAATCGACCTCTCAATGAAATGACAGATGACCTGTCCCGTTGTTGCCTCAGCGGAACGACCGATGTGGCTCCAGATCAACCGATGATTTTAGTGAGGAAGAAACCCACCCTTTTCCAGCAACCAAACGGCTGCGGCGAGCAGTCCCACCAGCAGGGCAAACCAAAAAATCAGCTTCACGGCTGACTTGGTCAGTTTCCAGACAATGTAGAGGCCAATCAGGCCCACCACCACCAATCCGGCGGCAACGCCGTAGTTCTCAATTGTCCAGGTGCCGTGGAGTCCGTTCATGGAGGAAGGGAGCGGTGGGTCAGCGAGCCAGTTCAACGGGCACCGATTGTTCGCGGCGGAGGCGGAGGGCTCCATCCCGCAGCATTCGCTCCGTGACCTCCCAGCCGAGGCAGGCATCGGTGATGCTGATGCCGTATTTCAACTCGGAGAGATTGGGACGGACGGGTTGGTTTCCTTCAAACAAATGGCTTTCCAGCATGACGCCCAGCATGGAATGGCTGCCTTCCACCCGTTGGGAAACCAGGTTCTTCCAGACGTCCTCCTGACGCGCATGCTGCTTGCCGGAATTGGCATGGCTGCAATCGACCATGATTCCGTCGGGAAGTCCGGCCTTGCGAAGCAGTTCCGCAGCTTCGGCAATGCTGGCCGCATCGTAGTTGGGACGGGAATTGCCCCCGCGCAGCACCACATGCCCATCGGCGTTGCCCTGGGTTTCCACCACGGTCACGGCACCTTCCTGATCAATTCCCAGGAAATGATGGGGATGGCGGGCGGACAGCATCGCGTCAATGGCGATCCGCAACGAGCCATCCGTACCATTCTTGAAACCCACGGGCATGGAAAGGCCACTGGCCATTTCCCGGTGGGTCTGGCTTTCCGTGGTCCGAGCCCCGATGGCCGCCCAGGAGACCAGATCCGCCGTGTACTGCGGGACAATGGGATCGAGAAATTCGGTGGCAGCAGGAATTCCCAACTCGTTGATGTCGAGGAGGAGTTTGCGGGCGAGTCGTAGGCCGGCATCGACGTCGTAGGTCCCGTTCAGGTGCGGATCGTTGACCAACCCTTTCCACCCGATGGTGGTCCGCGGCTTTTCAAAATAAACCCGCATCACCAGATAGAACTGATCTTCAACGGTCTCCTTCAGGGATTGAAGGCGCTGGGCAAATTCCAGCGCGCTTCGCGGATCGTGGATGGAACACGGTCCAACCACCACCAAAAGGCGGGGATCCTCCCGGTGAAGGATGTTCTGAACGGTCGTCCGTCCCTCGACCACGGTGGCATTGGCCCGTTCGGACATCGGGAGTTCGTCCTTCAGGACCCGGGGTGCCATTAAGCGGCGGGCTTTGACCACCCGCAAATCATTCGTCGGCTGCATCGCCCAACAACTCTAGCGGAGGATCGGCTGACACGGAAGCGCCTTTGTCACTCCCATCCGAAGGCGTTCCGACCTCTCCACTGGAAAACTTCAGGAACCGATTCAAAACTTCGGGTGACAAAGCTTTTTCAACCAATTTGGATTCAACCATTTACGTGATTCATGTCCTCAGATTTCCGCCAGGGTATGGAGGGCACCGGCATGAGCACGCCCGGACAGATGCCGCAGGGCTGCCGCCATGGCCTTTCGCAGCGAAAGCAGCGAAAATGGCTTGGCAAGCACTGCGTCCATTCCTGAAGCCAGATACAGCTGCTGGTGCTCGACTCCGGCGTCTGCGGTCACGGCCATGAGGTAGGGCTGCTGCTCCGCACTCGTATCCGAGCGAATCATCCGGGTCGCCTCCAGTCCGTCCATCCGTGGCATATGGATGTCCATCAGGATGATTCGATAGTGGTTTTGATGGGCGGCGTCGACGGCCGCCTGTCCGTCATTGGCCACGTCGCATTCAAATCCGAGTTTGTTGAGCAGCGCCGCGGTGATCTTCTGGTTCACGAGGTTGTCTTCGGCCAATAAAACCTTGGGCAACAAGACGTTGTGGAAGGACTTCCGTACCGGCCCCGGCTCCGGCGCCGGCCTCGGATCGGTCCGGGGCAGGTAGGGGATGGCAAAGGAAAACACGGATCCCCTACCCGGCTGACTCTCCACCCCAATTTCGCCTCCCATCTGGTGAATGAGGCTCTGACAGATGGTCAGTCCCAGTCCGAGGCCTTCCTGCTCACGGGAACGCGACGGGTCCAATTGACCAAAGGGCCGGAAAAGCCTGGGAAGGTCGCTGGCACAAATGCCCTTGCCCGTATCTGAAACCCGAAACACCAGGACGGATTTGTCCGGATCCGTTGCTTGAAGGGTAACCTCCAGAACAACGCCGCCCTCCCTGGTGAATTTGACACCGTTCTCAATAAGGTTGACGAGAATCTGTCTCAGACGGTCCGGATCGGCTTCAATGCATGGGGCTACAGTCTCTTCGATTTTGTATGTGAAGCTCAGCCCGCGGCTTTGCGCTTTTCCCATCAGAACCTGGCGTATTTCCTCAATGAAGGGCTGCACGGCAAAGGATCTGGGTCTGAGGTCCACCGCCCCGGCGGCAATCTGGCTGACATCCAGAATATCTCCGACGTTGTCCAGCAGGTTCCAGCCCGCCTGCTGAATGGTCAGCACGTACTCCCGTTGCAGCTCTTCCAGCGGAGTCTCCAACAGCAACTCCGTCATTCCCAAAAGGCCATTCAAAGGCGTCCGAAGCTCATGGCTGACCGTTGCGAGGAACAGACTCCTCATCCGGCTGCCTTCCTCCGCCTTTTCCCGGGCCGCGATCAACTGCTCCCGGGTGCGCTGCAATTCAGTGATGTCCCGCTGGATCGCCACAAACTGGGAAATCCGCCCATCCCGGCCATGAACTGGCGAAATCTGGATCTCGACCCAATAGGGCTCTCTGTTCTTTGTGTAATTTAAAACTTGTTCACGAATGGGTCTCCCCTCGCGAATCGCATGGCGAATCCTGGCCACGGCCTGCTGATCCGTTTCTGGTCCCTGAAAAAGACTCCCGGGTTTCCTCCCAACCATCTCTTCGAAGGTGTACCCCGACCGCCGTAGCATCGCCGGATTGACCCATTCCGTCAGACCACTGGCATCGGTGATGATGACCAATTCATCGGTAAACAGGGCCACCAAGGCGAGCTTCTCCACCTCGCTTTGAATCTCTTTTTTCACAGTAGAGCACGCTGGTTGTCTGTCCGTTTCGGCATCCCTGCGCATATCGGTCGGGGACTCATGGACACGAGAATCCCCCGACAGAACGGTCGCCGACCGATTCCGATTGGTTTTCATAGTAAACGGGTACCGGGGAACATACGCCGTAAAACCGCAAATTTCAAGGAACCGCCTTTCTAATTTGTTGAAAATCAGGGTTTTAGAACATTATTTTTTCTTCATTAGAATTCCCGACCAACCAGGGACCGGACTCCACCCCGATAGCGATGACGACCACGGTGGCTCCGTGGACATGCAAAAATCCCCCCGCCCAGAGTGACCCGCGTGTCACCTGAGGGGGGGATTCTGAGGAGTCCCGAACCGGGACCCACGAGCGTCCGGTCAGAAGCGAACGGACAAATCGACCGTGATGCGGTCCTTGAAGATGTCGTGGGCCGCCGTGATCCCATGTTCATAGGCGAAGCCAAGGTCGGCACGAGGGCAAAGGCGTGACCGGAATCCGATACCCGCCGCCGCCTGCGTGGTGCCACTGGCACCCGTGCTCCCGAAGTTCACCAGATCAAATCCTTCGGTGTCGAACGGCAGATGGCCTCCTTCGCTGATGGTTGTGAAGGCGTTGATGCTGGCGAAGGGAATAAACCAGCGGCTCAGCCAGTAGTCCACCTGGGCACTGTAATGAATGGAGGCCGTGTCGGCATGCCAGTTGACCGGCACCCGCACCCCGACGTTCCCGGTCACGTGGAGTTTATCAAAGCCTTTTTCGGCCGAGACGAACGGATTGAAGACGCCGCCCCCGGTTCCCTGAAAAACCTGCTTGCTACCAGTGGGGGCTTCAAAGGTGATGCCCGGCGTAACGATGTATTGCTGGGCTTCGTCCTGGGCAATGGCGTATTTCACCCCGGCCGCGAGATTTCCCCATCCGTGGAGTGTCGGGGAACCCTTGGGATGAATTTGAATGTATCCGTCCTTCGTGGCGATGAT
>CAIPFS010000575.1 GCA_903864375.1 uncultured Verrucomicrobiota bacterium | reverse complement strand
GACTGAGGTGCGGCGGCTACAGGGACGGGGGTGGCCGCCGTCATCGGTTGTCGCCGCTCGTCAGACGGCGCTGATCGATCGGGAGTCTCCATACCGGAAGAGAAGGACCGTCATTTCACTGGTCGCTGTCGCAGGTCCGCCTACCCATAGACCCACCGGTCTGTTCGATAACGATTTCCAGCCGAGGAGAGTATGCGCCGACTGACGTGCGACGACTACAGGGACCGAGGTGGCCACCCTCCCCTGTAGTCGCCGTTCGTCAGACGGCGCTGATCCTATCCGGCCTGCACCTGTCATTGAACAGATCGGCGTTTCGAAGAGCCCAGCCGCAAGGAGCTCATGCATGGGTCCCAGGTCAGGAATGGTTACGCGAGAATGTAACAGAATGGAGGGCTACAAGGCTCTTGATCGTTCGATAGCCTTGCAGGAACGTGAAACGAATGAAACGTCCTTCGCAGGCCTGGTGGCCAACGACCCCGGTGCGCTCCGGGTTTACGTTGATCGAGCTGTTGGTGGTCATCGCCATCATCGCGATCCTCGCCGGGATGCTGCTGCCGGCATTGGCTCAGGCCAAAGGTCGTGCCCAACGGATTGCGTGCATCAACAACCTGCGCCAGCAGGGGCTGGCCACCCAGATGTATGCGGCAGACAATCAGGACTGGCTGCCGTGGTGCCAGTGGCATAATAGCTTTGGTCCGAGCTGGCTTTATCTCCCCAAAAACGGAGTGGCTCCAGATCCCTTCATCACCGTCGGCAATTCCCTTCAAGAGAACACCAACGATTTCTCCTACATCACCCAGGGTCTTCACTATCCGTATATCCGAAACAGGAATTCCTATTACTGCCCCCTCGACCGGAAGGATAAACCCGATTTCCTACGGCGTGTCCAAAGGGTCTCCAGCTACATCATGAATGGTGCGGTCTGCGGATTTGGGGCCTATGTCAACGATTTCCAGACGAAGGGTCACAAGTACCGGGTTTCCGACTTCAATCCAACCGCCTGGATGCAGTGGGAGCCGAAGGTGAACAAATTTGGGACCATTTACGGTTATAACGGTGGGTTTGACGCCAGCCAGGTTCCAAATTCAGACGAGGGGATTGGCAACCGACATGGGACGGGCGCTGCCATTCTGGGCTTGGACGCCAGGGTCCAGTGGATTTCTTTGAAGCAGTTCGACCGGGAGGCCGCGAGCCATCCGGGTGCGCTGTATTGCGTTCCCGGTCATCCGACGGGCGGTTACTGATCGAGCCCTGCGATGCAACGCAGGTTTTCAAACCTTCCAAATAGAAGCATTTTTATCAATGCCATCCGCCGGGCGGACGCGCTTCTGCAAGTCCCCAATTATTGCGGGGATCATCACCTTACCCGTTTTGAAGGCACCCTGGTAACAAGGCTCCTACCGATCCGGTGGCGGGTGTGGTTCAGACCGCGTGCGGCTTGGACCGGTTCCTATCAGACCCATCACCCAATCCTTCTTACTCTGTGTTCTCTGAGCCCTCTGTGGTTGATCCTCAGGAAAGCGAGCAAGAGTCCGACCTCAGAGCGCACAGAAAGCCACTTTATTTCAATGGCGTTTGCGTGAGACGCCCGGGCGGGTGCGGTTCGGACCGCCGCGGCTCAGCAGGAGCTTCGCCCTACCGATGTGACTCTTATTCAGAAGGTAACATCCGAATCATCCGGATATTAAGGAAAGCTGCCATTTGGAAGGCAGGAATGTCTGCGCTCCGTTGCCAGCCAGTCGCCCTCCTCGCCGTTCCTCAACCGGCGGGTTGCGGAAGGCGCAGAAGGTCACCTGGCGGCGGTGGTCGCGCCCTTTTTCCGGACGTGCAGGAGGAGGGGCGGTGACGTTTGGTTTCCCACCTGATTCTCCATGCCGTAGCACCAGCGGTCCGTCTCCGGTACCCACTGGGCCGCATTGAGAAAGATTTCGCGCGAATCCTGCCCTTTGGGAATCAGGACGCCATTCAGACCAATATTATCGACGATGATGCCGTGCGGAAGGTTCTCCACGCTGAACGTTAATAACTCATCGTGGCCGTTGCGCTGGACACGAATTCGGGCGGGCAGGATTTCGCCCGGGGCAATGGTCAATTCCAGCGGACCCTCGCCCATCGAGTTCGTCGAACCGCCGGGGCCGGAGCTCGCTTCGAGGTAAACAGCCACCCTGGGTTTTTCAGTCAATACCACGGTCGAAAGGCCGGGCACTGCTTTTTCCACCGAATGTCCGGCAATCTGGGCAGAGGCGGTCACATGGAGTTGGGGTGGATGTGCCGGGTCCGGCCGGACCGCACCGACATGGGCGTAAATGGTTCCCCGGGCACGGATATGCCCGGCCTGAATGGTTAAGGGCGTGGAGACCGTCCAACCCTCGGGCAGGCCTTGGAATTCCACCCGAATCTCCCCATCGAACCCATCCTTGCGGAGGGCGGTGATGGTGAATCCCTGTCCACTGCCCTCCGGTACCGTGAGCGTTCCCTCGCTGGCGGAGACTTCAAAATCCGGACTGGCTTCACGCACGGTCAGACGGTAGGCGAATTCCGGTCCCTGAGCGTTCCGGGTTTCGCTGACACGAACGAGGTAGTCGCCATCAGCAGGGGCTTGAAAGAGGATGCGTGAGTCGATGTCACCCCGGCGCTCTTCATTATCGTCGTTGGAATAGTTGAGAGGAAAGGTGGGAAGGCCGTTGGCGAGCGGACGTGCGTGGACCGGTCGCGGCTCAATGATGTAACAGACGGAATCGAGGGCATGGGCGGTGGCACTCGTATCAAAATAGGTCCGCCGCTTGTCGTTGAGTGTGTAGAACGCAAATCCGGAATCGGGTCCCTGCGGCATGCGGAAGAGGCGGACCACCTCGCCCTCCATGTAGAGATATTGGTTCAACTCCATCTCCAGATAATTATCCACGCGAACATCGGAACTGTTGGAGTCGATGCCGCGAAAATTGATTCGTGAATCCCGCAGGGCTTGCAGGAGCAGGCGGGGCACCGGTTGTCCCATGGCATCGAGGATTTCAATCCGCGTGTCGGCCGGGGAACCGCGCTGCGCGGTCACGGTCTCAATCCAGAGTTGCTGACCGGAGCGGGCGTGAAAGCGGTAGAGGTCGACATCCGCACCACCGTTGCTCGCCCGGAATCGTCCATTGGCGGTTCCAGGGACTGGGATCGAATTGGCGTTCGCCGGCAGATCGTTCGGTTCGGATTCGATGATTTCGTTACTCGCCGTGACGAGGACCTTGGACAGATTGCGTTGATGATAGACATCAGGATCGAGCGGCAGGCTGAGTTCGCCCACTTCCGTAGGATGGACCTCCACAGCGGCGTTGGTCGGCAGATTCAACCCGATGAGTTCCAATCGATTCGACTGGCCAACGGAGATGCCCGGAGGGAAGAAGCCGGTGACACATGGAATTGCGCCGATGGAGATTCGAAAGAAATGTTCGGCAGAACCGCGCAACAAGGCCTCACGAACTGAAAGGTGGTAGGTGCCGAATTCAGCGAAGAGGTGGTGAAGCAGGGGACCCCCATTCCCCACGAATCCATCCGCATGGGCCAAAAAGCCGCCGCGCGCATCTTCCAGCACTAAATTCAACCGTGCCTTCGAACCGATGGTCTCGGTATCCGCGTCAAAAACCACCGAATCTCCCGCCCGGGCCTGAAACTCGATGGTCCGCGTGGCACCGGGTGTGGATAGGGTTCCCCAGCACGCGGCGGGAAGTGAACCCAACACGACCGATTCGTGTTCTCCAAAGACAACCTGAGGGATGTTGTCGACCCACAGCACCTGCCCGCCGCTCTCGCCATGGCTCGACGAGACCCAAACCGTGTACGCTCCCCGCGGAAGGGTGGGTGCGGCCTCGACTTCAATCCAGGTCCCCGCGTCCCCCGACGTGGAGGGCTGGACGCGTGCCATCAGGTTCGTGTGCGACGTTC
>CAIPFS010000574.1 GCA_903864375.1 uncultured Verrucomicrobiota bacterium | reverse complement strand
ACCCTCCTTAAACCCGTCCAGTTCTCCGTCAAACTCCTCCGCTGGCTCCGCTCCTCCATCGCCTCAAAGCTTCCCTGGCACACCGCCTTACCTCGCCTCCGTGCCCTATATGCCTCGTTATGAACCCATTCCTTCCACACCGTTGCAAATGGAACAGCAGGCCGTTGGTCCTGAGGATTTCCGACAGATGACCTGTCCCTTAGTTTGGATCACGATTGTCGGAACGTTTCGTTCGTTGCCTTGGCAACCGTAGTTTCGTTTAATCACCACGGCCCCGGGGTCGATGAGAAACCGCTCCTGCGATGGTGGGACGTCCTCCGGTGCTTCGTCGGGCTGTTGTCATCGCTGGAAATGCACCCATGAAGTTTGACGTTGTCATCGCCGGAGGCGGGTTTGCCGGGGCCTACTGTGCCCGAACACTTTCCCGTGCCTGGGGAGCCAAGGCCGGCCAGCGCGTCGGCTTGATCGCCGACCAGAATATCCTGGTCTTCCAACCGATGCTGGCGGAAGTGGCCGGTGCCGCCCTTTCACCGCTCAGTGTGGTCAATCCGCTGCGGGAATTTTGCGGCAACGCCAATGTCTTGAGGGGGAAAATCCGGGATATCCACCTGGAGGAACGCCGACTCGTGCTGGATGCCGGGGTCTATACCTCCAACATCTCGGTTCACTACAACCATCTGGTGATCGCCCTTGGCGGTGTCGTCGACCTGAGCCGCGTGCCGGGCATGCCCGAGCACGGCCTCATCCTCAAGAACGTCGGAGATGCGCTGAATCTTCGGAGGACGCTGATTCACCGGCTGGAGGAGGCAAATCTGGCCGATGACCCGGCCATCATCCGCCGGCTCCTCACCTTTGTGGTGGTGGGTGGTGGCTATTCGGGGGTGGAAACGGCGGGACAGATTCTCGATCTCGTCGCCGATGTCAAAGGGCTGTACCAGAACCTGGTCGACCACCCATCGCGGGTCGTATTGATTCATAGCGGACCTTACCTCCTGCCGGACATTGGGGAACCGCTTGGACGCTATGCAGAGGACCAACTCCGTCAGCGCGGTTTGGAAATCCGGCTCAACTCCCGGGTCACGGCCATGACCGCCACCAAGGCGGTTCTCGACGGCGGCGAATGTATCGAGACCTGCAGCGTGGTTTCCACCGTGGGAAATGCTCCGCACCCATTGGTCCTGGCCCTGGCGCAACGGTACGGACTGGAAAGCATCAAGGGACGCCTCGTCACCGATCCCACGATGCGGGTGAAAGGGCAGGCCAATCTTTGGGCAGCGGGCGATTGCGCAGCCGTCCCGGTGGGCGATCAGCCCAGCAGCCCGCCCACAGCCCAGTTCGCCCTGCGCCAGGGCGTTCAACTTGCCCGCAATCTTGAGCGGATTTTCGTGGGTGAAGAACTGCGCCCGTTTGAATTCACCAATTTGGGTCAACTCGCCTCGATCGGTCACCGGACGGCGGTCGCCGATGTCCTCGGCTTCCAGTTCTCGGGCTTTCTGGCCTGGTGGTTCTGGAGAACGGTCTATATGTCCAAACTTCCAGGCTGGGAACGGAAGATTCAGGTGATCGCTTCCTGGACCCTCGATCTTTTCTTCCGGCGCGACATCAGCCTGATCATCCCGGATCACAGTCGCCGGCTGCCGGAAGCGCATCTGGAGGCCGGCGATTCCCTGTTTTACCCGGGCGACCCTGCGGGCTCGATCTATCTGGTCAAGGCGGGGTCGATTGAGATCCGGGACGGGGACGTCACCGTTCGCACCTTGAAGAAGGGCGATGTTCTGGCTGAGCCGACATGGGCAGACGAATCGGGTTGGCGTTATTCCGCGGTGGCAACGGAACCGTCGACCGTGGTTTCCCTCAGCTCCGAAATCCGCGAGACCCTTTCCCAGTTCACCCCGGCATTCCGCCTCCTGTTCCAAAACGCGGAAGCGGGGAACGGACCTGGTGGCACCACAGCAACCCATGAGCACTGATCCGAAGACTCAGGCACAACTCGAGATTTACCGGGTCCTGCGAGGAGAAATCGAACACGAGGACCAGTTGATCAACCACCGGCTCTCCTGGCTGGTGAGTTCCCAGGCCTTCATGCTGACCGCCTTTGCGATCACCCTGAACGCTCCGGTCCTGTTTGTGAACCCGGTCTATGCCCGTCTCAACGGGGTTTTATACACGTTGCTTCCCTGGACGGGGATGGTGTCCGGGATGTTGCTCTACCCCAGCATTCTCGGGGCGATCATTGCCCTGCGCCGTTTGCAGCGTCATTCCGAGGGTCGAATTCCCGACTGCCTTCCACCGATCCACGGATCCCTGCTGACGGTGGCGCTCGGGCATTGCGGCCCGTTGCTGATCCCGTGGGTGTTCATCATCACCTGGCTGATCCTGATGAGTCCACGCTGGGGGTGAGTCAGAGTGGGGTGACAGGGAGGATCCTCCCGCGCGACGCCTTGAATGAATGCATCGGGTTTCAATCACCTAAGGCCACACGAGTATCCGGATATCGCGATCGTCAACGAGTGAATTGTCTCCGGCGACGGGCTGGTTCAGTCTCGCGGCATGTTACGCTCCGGCATTTGCAATCCGCATCTCCTGTCGTTGTTAAGTCGTGTTCGACACACGAACACGGTGGTCATCGCCGATTCGATGTTTCCCCACTGGCCTGGATTGGTGGAGGTCGATTTGTCTCTGGTGATGGGTGTGCCCACCCTGCCTCAGGTGCTGGCGGCGGTATTAACCCAATGGAACGCCGGGGCCGCCTGGATGGCCGGGGAATTTCTGCATCACAATCCGGAATCGGTGATTGAGGAATTTCGGGCGGCCCTCGGGGCCACGCCCTTGCACCTGGAGCCGCATTCCGCATTGAAATTACGAGTGCCGAAGGCGCTGGGCGTCATCCGGACCGGCGAGCACCGGATTTACACCAACGTGGTGCTGGAATCGGCCTAGTGTCGTGTTGCCGAAATCGCCTGCCGTTTGTTGCGCCTGAAATGACCCAGGGCGAGGTGCGAGGAAGGAGCATCCCCGGCGGTGGACCCGACGGGACGATCGGGGTAGCCTTTGGCGAACGATGAGTCTGTTTCTCAATGCCGCGGCGTATCGCTTTGCCGTGCTGACGGAGCTTCGAGCGTTGCGCGAACAACTTCTCGCGCGATGCCGTGAGGCCGGGCTGAAAGGGACCATCCTGATCAGCCCCGAAGGCATCAACCTGTTTGTGGCGGGTGAGAAAGAGGGGGTTGAATCCCTGGTTCTGCACCTGCGCGGTCGGGTCGGCCTGGAGAAACTCGAACCCAAATACAGCTGGAGCGACCATCAACCGTTCCGGCGGATGCTCGTCCGCATCAAGAAGGAAATCATCGCCTTCGGTGTCGAAGGCATCGAGCCGGCGGTCTACACATCCCCCCGGCTTTCGGCGCGGACGCTCAAACAGTGGCTGGACGAAGGACGTCCGGTGACCCTGTTGGACACGCGCAATGACTACGAGGTGAAGCTCGGGACCTTCGAGGGGGCGATTCCCGCGGGCATCGATCATTTTCGGGATTTTCCGGCGGCGGTCCGCCGCCTGCCACCGGAATTGAAGGGACAGCCGATCGTGACGTTTTGCACCGGGGGAATCCGGTGTGAAAAGGCGGCGCCACTCATGGAGCGCGAAGGCTTCCAGGAGGTGTATCAATTGGAGGGTGGCATTTTAAAGTACTTTGAGGATTGCGGCCCGGCACATTATCGAGGGGAATGTTTTGTCTTCGATCAACGGGTGGGCGTGGATCCGGCCCTGCGAGAGACGGATTCAGAGGTCTGCCATGCCTGCCAGTCGCCACTGACCAGCGAGGAGCAACGCGACCCGCGGTTTCAGCCTCCCCACCAGTGCCCGTATTGCCATCGGAGCAATGCCGAGCAGATGAGGGAGAACATCCGGATTCGCGAGGAACGGCTGATGGCGTTGACGGACCCGCTGCCGGGGTCGCGTCCCTACGAAAACCGGCGGCGCCTTAAAATTCCCGGAAAATACGATGGCTGGACCCTGGGGGATTTCACCCAACGCGCCCTGCCCCACCTCGGAACGGAATATTGGGCTTCCGCGTGTGGAGAGGGGCGGATGCTGAATGCTGAGGGAATGCCGATGACCCTCGAGCACCGTGTTCGCGCCGGGGAATTTTACGTGCACGTGCTGCCGGGAACCGTGGAGCCCGCGGTCAACGTCCGCATTCGCATCCTGCATGAGGATGAGGCGTTGGTGGTGATCGACAAGCCCGCCCCTCTTCCGATCCACCCGGCGGGGCGCTACAATCGCAACACGCTGCAATTCCTGCTGGAGGGAATGTATGCCCCTCAGAAGCCGCATGCGGCCCACCGGCTGGACGCCAACACCACGGGATTGGTGGTTTGCACGCGCACACGCCACTTCGCCCGACAGGTACAACCTCAATTTGAAGAGGGAACAGTTGAGAAGGCCTATCTGGCTCTGGTCCATGGAAGCCCAACCGAAGATTTCTTTGAATGCACGGCCCCCATCAGTTCAGGACCCGGGGAATTGGGTTCACGAACGGTCGACACCGAGGGTGGGCTGGCATCGCGGACGTGCTTTCAGGTGATTCAAAGATTTGCGGACGGCAGGAGCCTGCTGGAAGTCCGCCCCAGGACCGGGCGAACCCATCAAATCCGGGTGCATCTCTGGCACATGGGTCTGTCGATTGTAGGAGACCCGGCGTACCTGCCGGGGGGGCAACTGGGAGAAACCATGACGCTCCCGGTGGATGCACCTCCGCTGTGTCTGCACGCCTGGCGACTCGCGTTCCGGCATCCGCTCACGCGGGAGCGGGTCCACTTCGAGGCGCCCCGGCCAACCTGGGCACTTCTTGACAGCACCGGCTTCCGTTCTACCGTATCCACGTAAGGGCAGACTGAGCCCACCGGCCTTTTGGGCCTGCAAGCTCTGTTTCCGAAATCACCTGAATACTTCGGGTGATCTGGGCGGGTGTCAGGACTTTCAGTTCAACGACGCCCTGTCCGGGGTCAGGTCCGTTTATGACAACAGTGACGTGGTTGGTCTTGGCAACTCTTCTTCTTGCGGTTGCCACATCCCCTTGGATCTCTGGATTGGTTCTTATCCGCGAACGGCAGGTGGGTATCGTCGTCAAGCGGTTCGCCCAGCGAACATTGCCACCCGGGTGCCTCATCGCCCTCAAAGGAGAAGCCGGCTACCAGGCGGATACGCTGGCACCGGGGATTTATTTTGGCTACTGGCCATGGCAGTACAAGATTCAGAAGGTCCCAATGACACAGGTTCCTGCGGGGCAGATCGCCCTGGTCGTTGCAGCGGACGGCGCCGCCATTCCTGCCGAACGCATTCTCGGAAGGGTGGTTGCCTGTGATAGTTTTCAGGACGCCCGGAAATTTCTTGAAGCCAGCGGAGAACGCGGGCGGCAGCTGGGATTTCTTACCGCCGGATCGTACCGGATCAACACCGCCTTGTTCACCATCATCACGGTGGACCGTGCGTCGGACTTTGGATTGAATCCGGCGTCTCTTCTGGTGCAGCAAATCGCTTCGGAGGCAGTAGGCATTGTAACCACACTCGACGGGCAACCCATTTCACCCGGCGAGATCGCCGGGCCGGTGATTCCCGGGCACGATAATTTCCAGGATGCGCAGGCATTCCTTTCCGGCGGGGGCAGTCGCGGATTGCAGGAACAGATTTTATTGAGCGGCAGTTGGAATCTGAATCCGTGGTTTGTCCAGATTGATCCGGTGCCGATGCTGGAAATCCCCATCGGTTACGTGGGAGTCGTTGTCTCTTATGTCGGGACTGCCGCCAGGGATGTCAGTGGAGCGGAGTTCAAGCATGGGGACCTGGTGGAACCGGGTCACAAAGGGGTGTGGGTCACACCGCTCTCGCCAGGGAAACATCCCATCAACCCTCATATCATGAAGACGGAATTGGTCCCCACGACCAATATCGTTTTGAATTGGGCGGTTCGGACGGAGGCCCATCGATTTGATGCCAAACTCTCACCGATCACGGTCCGGTCACGCGATGGCTTCAGTTTCACGCTCGACGTTTCCCAGATCATCCACGTCGGGGCGTTGGACGCGCCGAAGGTCATTTCGCGCGTCGGCTCGATGCAGAACCTGGTCGACCACGTCCTCCAGCCGATTGTCGGTAATTATTTCCGAAACTCTGCTCAACATCACACCGTCCTCGATTTTTTGGGGGCGCGAAGCGAACGACAGCAGGAGGCGGCCTCGCATATCCGTGCCGCTTTGGCGGCGTACGATGTTCAGGCGATCGACACCCTGATCGGCGACATCAATCCTCCCAATGAACTGATGCAGACGCAGACGGACAGGAAAATCGCGGAGGAACAGCGCAAAACCTACGAAGTTCAGGAAGCGGCCCAAAAACAGCGGCAACAGCTGGTTCGGGAAACATCCCTGGCAGAAATTCAATCTCAAATGGTGAGCTCCGAGCAGGGAGTCCGGATCGCACAACTCAAGTCGGATTCGCTCATCCGACAAGCCACTGGCGAAGCCGAGGCGACACGCCTGCGGTCCCTGGGTGATGCCCAGGCCATTCGTGCCACCGGCGATGCGAAGGCGGCGGTCTATCGGGCTGGAGTGGAATCCATCGGTGGTGACAACTATACCCTTTTGCAGATCATGCAGGTGGTCGGCGATCGAAATGTCCGCATTGTTCCCGATGTCGCGGTCAACGGTTCAGGAGGTGCCGGCGGGCTCGCGGAGGGATTGCTGGGACTGCTGTTGCGCCGGGAAGCAGCGGGAATGCACCCGGGAAGCCCCGGAAAAGGAACGGTTAATTTTTAGAACTGTGTTGAAATGAGTCGGGTCGATTTTACGACGAGGGATGCTCGCCGGCTACAATGTCAGAGTGGTACCGACGGTAATCCGGTCCGCCGCGGCTCAGCAGGAGCTTCGCCCCACCGATGTTGATCTGATTCAACAGGTTGGATTTGAATCATCGGGACGGAAATAGTAGCACGGAAAAAAAAGAAGTTCGGGACGTTTCCGTCCCGAACCTCCCCTTTTTCACCTCCATGGGCGTCGACGATCCCAGCCGTTTCGCTCCCCAACGGTTTTGGGGAGACGGTTGATCTCCAGACCCACTTCCCTCGATTGAGCCCGGGGCGACCGCACCCCGGGCTCTCTCTTCGGATTAACTAACCTTGCTCTCGCTGAACCCGCCCGGCATGGACCCCAAGGACAGCCCCGGGGTCGAATCCGCAAATCACCAGGCGGAAAGTCATTTCAATCCTGTCTAGCTGCATCCGAGGCTTTCGCCACAGTTCATGCATTTGTAGCAGGCTCCGTTGCGTACGGTGATATGTCCGCACTTGGGGCAACTGGGGGCATCCCCCTGGTTGACAAAGGTGCTGGTGAGCAGATCACGATGTCCATTGGCCGGGGCCGAACGGGTTTCTGCCCGGTACACCGGTCCTGCGGCGGCAGCGACTGCCAGGTCCAGAACGGGGCGATTGATGGTTCGCTTCTCTTCCTCGTCCAATTCCGGCAGCGGAAGTTCCGCCTGGGCGACCTTGGGCGAATTGGCATCCCGAAATCCCTGAATGAACTGGCAGGCCATCCATCGGAAAACGTAGTCGATGACGGACGACGCCTTGCGGATGTCTGGATTCCGGGTGAAGCCGCTGGGCTCGAAGCGCTGGTAGGCGAACTTATTGACTAGGCCTTCGAGCGGAACGCCATACTGAAGGGCGAGACTGGTCAGGGCACCGATGGTGTCCATGAGTCCGCCAATGGTGCTGCCTTCCTTGGCCATGGTGACAAACAGCTCACCGGGCTGGCCATTTTCGAACATGCCCACGGTCATATAGCCTTCATGACCGGCTATTTCGAACTTGTGGTTGACGGCCGGGCGCGTGTCGGGCAACCGACGGCGTTGCGGTTGGGAGGTCAACTGGGTGAGGCGGACGACTTCGGCCTCCACTTCCGCCAGCCGGGCTTCCAGGGTGACGGTGCGTTCGGCCGCCGTCTCCCCGCCACTTTGACCGTCCTTGGTTTTCTTGGTGTTGAGCGGTTGCGAACGTTTGGAACCGTCGCGGTAGATGGCGACACATTTGAGGCCCATGCGCCAGGCCTGGGTGTAGGCGTCGCGAATATCGGCGGTGGTGGCTTCGTGGGGCAGATTGACGGTCTTGGAGATGGCTCCGGAGATGAAGGGCTGGGCGGCCGCCATCATCCCCAGGTGGGCCATGTAGCCGATGCTGCGGAGTCCCCGGTGCGCCTTGAAGGCGCAATCGAAGACGGCCAGGTGCTCGGGCTTGAGGCCGCTGGCGATGCGATCGCCGGCCTTGGCCGTGCCGGATTTCACCGCAGGATCATCGGTCACCAACTGGACATCCTCAATGGTATCAAACTTCTCGATATGTGCGACAATCTGGGTGACCTGGGCATCGGAGTATCCCAGGCGACGCAATGCCTCTGGAACCGTCCGATTGACGATCTTCAGCATGCCGCCCCCGGCCAGCAGCTTGTATTTGACGAGCGCGATGTCGGGCTCAACGCCGGTGGTATCGCAATCCATGAGGAAGGCGATGGTTCCGGTGGGAGCCAATACGGTGACCTGGGCATTGCGATAGCCGACCTGGCGTCCCTTGGCGAGGGCGCGGTCCCAGCAGGCGCGAGCCTCATCCTTGAGAAAGGCAAAATCGCGGGAGGCGGTGATGGTCTCCACGGCTTCCCGGTGCAATTGAATGACGCCGAGGGTGGACTCGACATTGTCCTTGCGCGGGGGATTGGGCACCCCGTTGCAGCGGGCGTCGTGGTAACCGGGAAAGGCGCCCATGATGGAGGCCAGCTCGGCGCTTTGTTCGTAGGCATGTCCGGTCATCACCGCGGTGATGGCACCGGCCAGCGCCCGGCCCTCATTGGAGTCGTACGGGAGACCGTAGCTCATGATCAAGGAGCCGAGGTTGGCATAACCAAGACCGAGGGTGCGGAAGATGTGGGAGTTCTCGGCAATGGCCTTGGTCGGATAACAGGCATTGTCGACGAGGATTTCCTGGGCGGTGATGTAGATCCGAACCGCGGTCTTGAACCGTTCAATATCGAACACACCGTCGGCCCGCTTGAACTTCATCAGGTTGAGTGAAGCCAGGTTGCAGGCGGTGTTGTTGAGAAACACATATTCCGAGCAGGGATTGGTCGAATGAATCGGCTCGGTGCCCTTGCAGGTGTGCCATTTTTGAATGGCTCCATCGTATTGCAGCCCCGGGTCGCCACAGACCCAGGTGCCCTCGGCAATGAGGTCGAGGAGCCGGGAGGCTTCCTTCTTTTCCAGAGGTTCGCCGGTCGTGACCGACCGGGTCCACCATTCGCCACCGGAAAGGGCGGCGGTCATGAACGGATCGGAAACGCGGACCGACAGATTCTCGTTCTGGTACATGACCGATCCGTAGGCCTCGCCATTGAACGAACCGTCATACCCCTGTTCGATCAGGGCCCACGCCTTCTTCTCCTCCCGCATCTTCGCGGAGATGAAGTCCTCGATGTCGCCATGCCAGTCGCGGATGGTGTTCATCTTGGCGGCGCGCCGGGTTTTGCCCCCGGACTTGACCACGTTCGCGACCTGATCGTAGACCCGGAGGAAGCTCATGGGTCCGCTGGGCTTTCCACCGCCGGAGAGTTTTTCCCTGGCACTGCGGATGGGGGTAAGGTCGGTGCCGGTGCCGGACCCAAACTTGAAGAGCATCGCCTCGCTGTAGGCGAGTTGCATGATGCTCTCCATGTTGTCATCAACGGACTGGATAAAACAGGCGCTGCACTGGGGATATTCGTACTGGGTGGAGGCCCGTTCGGCCTCGCCGGTCTGATGGTTGAAGAACCAGTTGCCCTTGTCGCTGTTCTTGCCGACTCCGTACTGATGATACAACCCGACGTTGAACCAGACGGGGGAATTGAAGGCACCGTACTGATTGACGCAAAGCCAGGTCAGTTCCTCGTAGAACACCTCGCCCTCGGCGGCTGAGAAATAACCGTCCTTGATCCCCCAGTCGGCAATCGTCCGGGTGACGCGATGGATGAGCTGACGCACGGAGTATTCCCGCTCTTTTTTCTGCGGATCGCCGTAGAAATATTTGGAGCAGACGACCTTGGTGGCCAGTTGGGACCAATGCTTGGGGACTTCAACGCCCACCTGCTGAAAAACCACCTTGCCGGAGTCGTCGGTGATTTCAGCCGTCCGTCGTTCCCATTCGATCTGGTCAAACGGCTTGACCTTTGCATCGCTGAAGGTGCGCGGAAAGGTCAGGGTGGCGGATTTGGAACGTGCCTTGGTTTTGGAACGGCGGGAGGCGGTCGCGAGCTGGGCAGACCGACGGGCGGACTTCACCGGGACAGGCGACACGATTGGGTTGGGGGCGTCAATCATGGCGGTTAACAAATTGGAGTAATGGGGCAGACTCGGGCAATGGCTGACTCATTTGGCTTTCCGGCTTACCGTTGGGTTCACTTTTCGGGCGTTGACGACCTGCCAACACACCCACCAAACAAGGCAAAGACAGTCCGGCATGACTGAATCCGGACTCACCAGACTCTACACACCTTATTGTGCTTCGAAATCGATAGTACCCCTACCGGTAGTGTCATCAAGGGGATTTCTATCAAAAGAAGGTGAATTTTTAGAAAAAAAACATTGCGTCCCTGGTACTGAAATATCGCCGAACGCAGGGTCGGAACACGGACGTTCCAGAGGGACAACGACTTAGCGATTCAGCCCCGCCGTCGGGCTCCATCGCGACGGGGAGGTGAAGGGGGCAGATAGCTCCACACGGCGGGAGCGCCGAGCATGCCGGTCCGACCCACGGGCCGGAGCCAGACCTCATCCGGGATACCCTTGGTGGGTGCAAAATCCAGCTCCCAGCGTCGGGAAGATGCCGAGAGCAGAACAACGTTCCACTGGTCGCCGTAGCGGTAGTGAAGAACCCACCGGGAGACAGGGTTCCCATTGGCAGGACGCCATTTCAGGTCGAGGCCCCTGCCCCCGCGAAGGGTGGAAACGCCCAGGGCGGGAGCCGGGGGACGGTCCTGTCCGAGCCAGGGGGTTTCAGGGACCAGGGCGGCCTCAAGAAAGAGATCATTGGCCAGCTCACTGGCGATGCCGCCGAGGTTGTTCTTGAGGCTGGAGGCATTCCAGAAGAGGGCGCCATGGGTGGCGGGTTGGGTGCGACGGAGCCGAACCTGGCGGGATACATCGGTGGCCGGGCGATCCTTTCCGATATTGGCCGACGCGAGACCGCTGATCATGAGGCGTTGCTGGGCATTTTCGGTGGCCCACCATTCGAGCAATCGGGAATAGTCCTGCTCGCGGCGTCCGGTGGGCCAGTACAGTTGGGGGGCAAAGTAATCAGCCCAACCGGCGCGAAGCCATCGGCGGGAGTCGGCAAACAGGGTGGAGAAGGAGTCGAGTCCCTTGATGCCGATGGGATACATGGGCCGCCAGATCCCGAAGGGACTGATTCCAAACTTCAACCACGGTTTCAGCTGGTGAAGCCGGTCATTGAGCTGTTGAACGAACTGATTGACGGAGTCACGCCTCCAGTCCTCCCGCTCGAGGCGTCCACCACGGTCCCGATAGGCCTTGAAACTGGCGTCGTCGTTAAACGTGGCCGGGGTCGAAGTCCCGGGTACCACCTCGGGATAGGGGTAAAAATAGTCGTCGATGTGGATGCCATCGACATCGTAGCGACGGGCGACATCAAGGATGACCCGGAGGGAGTAGTCGCGCACCTCGGGATTTCCGGGATCCAGCCACAAGTACCGTCCGAAGCGCCGCAGCCATTCCGGATGTGCAATGGAAACGTGAGTGGAACAGGGTGGGGAAACCGACTGATGATATCGGGCGCGGAACGGATTGAACCAGGCGTGGAGCTCGAGGCCCCGGGCATGGGCCTCGGTGACCGCAAATTTAAGGGGGTCCCAGGCGGGTTTGGGGACCTGGCCCATGCGACCGGTGAGATATTCACTCCACGGTTCGAACGGGGAGTCGTACAGGGCATCGCAGGCGGTGCGGACCTGAAAGACCACCACGTTGAAGTGAAGCCGGGCAGCGCAGTCCAGCAATTGTCGGAGTTCCTCCTGCTGCTGGGCGACAGGGAGTCCAGGTTTGCTGGGCCAGTCGACGTTGCCCACGGTGGCGATCCACACGCCGCGGAATTCACGGGCGACCGGCGGGGGAGCCGAGGCACCCCACACGCTCCAACCCAGCATCCAGGTCAGGCCCCACACCAGAAGGATCCTCATGTTGGTAATGACCCCATCTTGGCGGTGGAAGCAGGCGGGAGCAAGACCGGGGGGAGGACAAAACGTTTGTTTGTTTGATTGCCGATGGAAGTTCCAACCTGGAAAGAACTGTGCCAACCATACCCCCGTGCGAATCACAAACCTGAATCCGGACGCGGATATTGGCGCCAGTTCCTGGCTCGTCGAAATGGAGGGCCGGAGTCTTCTGCTGGATGCCGGCACCCATCCCCGGCGCGAAGCATCGGACAGCCTCCCGCTTTTTGAGGCTGCGGCCCACCTGGATATTGAAGCGGTGTCCGTGTCCCATTGCCATCTGGATCACGTGGGCGGTCTACCAGTGGCTCTCAAACGATTCCCGCATTCCCGGGTTTTCATGACAGACCTGAGCTATTTTTTGGTGGAGCGGGTTCTGCACAATTCGGTGAATGTCATGACCCGGCAGCGGGATGAACGGGGAATCAAGGGCTACCCCCTGTACACCCACGAGGAGGTGGATGATTTCGCGGCGGTCTTCGACGGGCTGAGTTACCGACGGGAGGTCGAATGGGCGCGTCCCAATCGGGGACGGAAGAGCGGAGGCCCCTACACCCTGGAATTTCACGATGCCGGTCACACCATGGGTTCCGCCGGGACCCTGGTCAAAGCCGGGAGGCGCTCCCTGTTCTTCTCCGGGGATGTCTGTTTCCACGATCAGACCCTGCTGCGGGCGGCGCAGTTCAACGGCATCAAGGCGGAGGCGCTCATCGTGGAGACCACGCGCGGGGCTCAACCGACACCCCGTGGATTTTCCCGGGCAGCGGAGGTCAAGCGACTCGCGGCCGCCATCCATGCCGTTCAGGCACGAAAGGGGGGCGTCTTGATTCCTGCGTTTGCGCTCGGGCGGACCCAGGAGATGCTGGCGGCGATTGCCCTGATGATGCGGGCGGGTCAGGTGCGGCGTCAGCCGGTGTACATTGGAGGATTGGGCCGGGTGTTCACGGAGATCTACGATCTCCAGTCCAAACGAACCCATCGCCATCATCCGGACCTGAAGCTCATCCGGGAGCTGAATCTGGTGGTGGTCTCCGCGGATGAAATTCGCAACATGCCGTTGAGTGGGCGGCTGTTTGTCCTGACGTCGGGCATGGTGGTTGAGAACACGGCGGCCTATGAGGTGGCGCTCCGGATGCTGGAGGATCCGCGTCACGGCATCTTTTTTGTCGGTTATAGCGACCCAGCCGCACCGGGGGGACGCCTGCGGGCCGCGGGAACGGGGGGGCAATGCCGCCTGGGAGATGACGGACGGGTCTATCCGGTTCGCTGCGAAGTGGATT
>CAIPFS010000573.1 GCA_903864375.1 uncultured Verrucomicrobiota bacterium | reverse complement strand
TTCAAAAACCACACCGGTATAATAGGCCAGTCCGCGAATGATCCCGTAGTCGATCCGGACAAACTCTCCAAGACCCCGCGACTGCAGATTCTCCAGAACCAGGGCCAGTTCGGGAGTGGGCGCCCCCTCGCGGAGGAATCGTTGGACATCCTCCAGCTGAATCCCGAGGGCCTGCAATCGGGGACCGGACACTTCGGGCGGTTCTCGATCGAGTTTATCAACCACCTGATAGAAGTCGTACGCTTGGGCGGGGTTGCCACCGGAGGTCTCAAAGAATTGCTGCCACGCCGTCCGACTGCTCAGCCGGATGACAAAATCCTCGGAGGTCAACCCCAGTCCCCGCAGAACATCAATCAACAAGGCGATGATTTCAGCGTCCGCCCCCGGGCTGGCCTCGCCAAAGATGTCGCAATTGAGCTGAAAATGCTCCCGAAGGCGCCCCTTTTGTTGTTTTTCATACCGAAACAACTGGGGAATGGAAAACCACTTGATCGGCTTTTTATAGGCCCGCTCGGCCACAGCCACCATCCGGGCGACCGTGGGTGTCATTTCGGGGCGGAGGGACACTTCCCGATCTCCCTTGTCGGTAAAATTGAACAGCTGGCTGACAATTTCAGCGCCCGACTTCTGGGTGTAAAGCTCCAACGGCTCCAAGGGTGGACCGTCGTATTCCCGAAAACCGTATCGACGGGCCGTCTGCCGCCAGACGCCGAAAATGTGCTGCCTCAGGTCGGCACTCCAGGCATCCGGAGTGGGCAGTGGTTCGGGGTAAAAATCGCGGAAACCGGGGAGACGATCCAAAGCAGTCACGGCTTCTTCTTGGGTGCCGCGGGAGACAACTGGATGACCGCATCCCGCATTTGCTTCCCGGGCTTGAACTTGACCACGGAGCGAGGGGGGATGGGAACATCCCGCTCCGGCTCATTGGGATTGCGCCCAATACGGGCCTTGCGAATCTTGACTTCAAAGACGCCGAAGTTGCGCAACTCGACGGTTTCGCCCCGAGCGACGGCCTCAGAGATGCAGTCCAAGGTCTTCTGAACCACATCCAGGACCTGCTCCTGGGTCAGATCGGAATCCTCGGCGATGCTAACGACCAAGTCGCGTTTTGTCATAATTCGGATGGGTTGGCGTGGTCAGGGCGGGCTGCGAATAAAACTACTTAATCTCTTGATAGACAGAGTTCCTGCTGCGGTCAAGCGGGGACCGGAAAGAACGCGATTTCTTGTGATGAATTCAGCAGGACGAGGAGAAACCTTAGGACTCCATCGCGCTCAACTCGACCGGTTCCACGCTAACGCCCAATTTCTTAAGCCATTTCACTCCGGCTTGCACTTCCTCAGGTGCCCCTTCCAATTCGAGACAGACGATCCCGATTTCATCGGTGACACTGGCCTGCCTGACGTTGGTGATCAGTTCAAATTTGTGGGTCAACTCCCAAATCACCGGCTTTTGGATGAGCTTTGGAGGGTACATCAACCAGAGTCGGGCGGTCTGCGGTTTAGCAAACCGGTCGCGGGCGGGCTTCTTGGGAGTGGCCATCGGTGGTGGGGTGGCAGTGGGGTCGCCTCGGATTTGAGTCGGTCAATAAACAGGCGGTCAACCTCCGGCAATCGCCGGTTGGATATTGACCACATCGCCGGACTTCAGGGGCGTTTCCTTGTTTTGCAGGAAGCGGATGTCCTCATCGTTGACATAGACCAGAACGAAACCACGAACCTGCCCGTGGGCGTCCAGAAGACGCTCCTGAATTCCTGGAAAGCGGGATTCCAATTGGGTGAAGGCGGAGCTGACGGTCCCCGGCTCGACCTCGACCGATGCCTGATCGGACGTCAACTTGCGAAGCGGGGTGGGAATTTGGATGGTGACGGACATGACCTGTGAAGTTGGTGGGGAAGTTTGGCGCAGAGGTGGTTCGATGCAAGCGGCAATCCTCCGGGACTCCAAACCGGATTTCGGTTTGCATTCGGCCCTGCCCGGTTCACCGTTGGGGTTTGGATGTCGACCACTCACAAACTCCTGACCCCTTCCCAGCTCTCCGCCTGGCGCGAGTCGCTTCGTCTGACCGGAAAACGACTGGTGGTCACCAACGGTTGCTTCGACCTGCTTCATGTCGGACACGTTCACTACCTTGAGGAAGCCCGCTCGTTGGGCGACGCCCTGCTGATCGGGGTCAATGCCGATGCCAGCGTCCGGCAATTGAAGGGGCCTGAGCGTCCTCTCAATACCGAACAGGATCGAGCCCGGGTGCTGGCAGCACTCGATTGCGTGGATGGTGTCCTCGTTTTCCCTGAGGTGCGCGCCGATCGGTTTCTGGCCGAATCGCAACCCGACATCTACGTCAAGGGAGGGGATTACACCCTCGAAACCATCAATCCGGACGAACGCCGTGCGGTGGAAGGCGGGGGCGGAAAGATTGCCTTCATCAAGTTCGTCGAGGGAAAATCGACCACCGGATTGATCTCCAAGATCCAACGCCTTTGAATTCATCCTCTTCCCCGGGTACCCCCACGGCCCCACAGGCTTCCGCTGCCGCGACCGAACCTGGGACCCTCACCCCGCTCAGCCGGCGCGAAATTGCCGATCTGAAGGCTCGTGCCCAGCATCTCAACCCGGTTTTGAAGCTGGGCAAGGCCGGATTGACGCCGGCATTCGTGGCCTCGCTGATCCAGGCGCTCCGCGACCATTCGCTGCTCAAGGTCAAATTCATCGATTTCAAAGACGAGCGCCACGCACTGGCGGGTCGGCTGGCCCTGGAGGCAAAATGCCACCTCGTGGCCGTCATCGGTCATGTGGCGATTTTCCATCTGCCTCCCACCGCTCCCGTAACGAAAGACTGACGAGGCCGGCCCCGGATGAACGGGGAGAACGGCGAACCGGCCATGACGCCGGGTTGACGGTGAATTGACCCCGCACATCCCCGACGGATGAGCCGGATGGTGGTGCCAGATGGATTATTCCCACTTGCCAGACGACGGCAGGCTCCGGATCCTCCCGCATGGCAGCTCCCTACTCGCCAGCCGAACTGGACCAGCTCTTTTACCAATCGGCCGACGCTTTTTTCCTCAAACATCATGCGGTCGCCCTGACGTACGACGACGTCACGCTCGCCACGATGTTCTCCGAGGTCCTTCCTCGCGACACCCAGCTTCAGACCACCCTGGCCGAGGGACTCGACCTTCAGATTCCAGTCCTTTCCGCGGACATGGATACCGTCACGGAATCCCGGATGGCCATTGCCATGGCCTTGAACGGGGGACTGGGACTCATTCACTACAACCTGACAGAAAAGGAGCAACTGTCCGAAGTCAGCCGGGTCAAGAATCACGTCCATGGACTGATCCAGGAGCCCATCAAGGTTCACCCGGAACAGGAGATTGGCGAAATCGTGGATTTGGTGGAACGGAAGCGGTTTGCATTTTCAACCTTCCCGGTGGTGGACGGTGCCGGAAAACTGTTGGGTTTGCTTCCCGGGCATGTGGTGAAGCCGAGGTATGCCCGACGCAAGGTGGGGGAGGCCCTGACTCCCCGAAGCCAGGTCTTCACCCTGGACGTCCGCGAACTGGGTGCCGACCCCATTGCACGGGCGGATCGATTTTTCACGGATCACCCGGGCATCCACAAACTGCTCGTGGTGGACGACCAGGATCAGCTACGAGGCTTGTTCACGCTGAGCGACATTGAACGGATCACGATGGAACGGGCGGCGCAGCTCAAGCCGGCGCGGGACCATCAGTTCCGCCTGCTCTGCGGAGCGGCTCTTTCCACCTATCGCAAGGCCGATGGAAGCCCCGACCGTGAACGCATGCTCACCATGTCGGGGCCCTCGTCGATCGCGGTCTGGACACGGTGGCGATCTCGACGGCGCACGGCCACAGCCGGGGGGTCGGTGAAACCGTGCGCGCCGTTCGCGAGGCCTTTCCGCGACTTCCGATCATTGCCGGAAACGTGACCAGCGCCGCCGCTGTCGAATATCTGGCGCAGTGTGGTGCCAACTCGATCAAGGTGGGCCAGGGCCCCGGGTCCATCTGCACCACGCGGGTGGTGGCGGGTGTTGGAATTCCCCAAATGACCGCCCTTTACGTGGCCTCACGGGCGGCGGCGGATCTGGGTGTGACCATTCTCGCGGATGGCGGCATCACCAAATCGGGGGATGTGGTCAAGGCTCTGACGCTGAGTCACGGGGTGATCTGCGGCGGACTTCTGGCCGGCTGCCCGGAGGCCCCCGGACAGATCATGGAAATCAATGGAAAGCTCTATAAACAATACCGGGGCATGGGAAGCCTTCCAGCCATGAAGGCCGGTTCCGCGGCCCGCTATGGGCATTCGTCCAGCGACACCAACCGAAAGGTCGCCGCCGAAGGTGTGGAGGCCCTTAAGGAGGTTTCTGGATCCATCGACCTGGTGCTCAACCAGCTGATCGGCGGCATTCAGGCCGGCATGGGTTACCTGGGATCACCGGATCTGGCCACGCTGCGCGCCCGGGCCCGCTACATCCGGGTCAGCCCGGCCGGCCAGCGGGAGGCAGGGCCGCATGACGTGGTGGAGATCAAGGCCAGCACCAAATAATCCCGGCCAGCGGCGGGCGGAGCACCGATTCGCCGGGCTCCGCTAAAGTTCATCCGAATCCAGCCTACGCATACAGGGCCAGGAACTGGCGACGGTAGGCCGCTTCATCCTGGGGTAACTTCAAGCGCAGATCGGGACGGGGCATGGCGCCGTGCTGAAAACGGCGCTTCTCAAAGATCGGCATCTCCATACCGGTCAGGGTCCGGACTCCCCGGCGGACCACCTCCCCCTTGAGGGAATACAACCGGGAAACATCATAATCGGTGAGATCAATGAAGGGAATGCCCTCGCTGACCGCCATCACGGAGGGGCGCATGAACGGACTGAAGCCGCTGAAGCCGTAATGGCGGGCCGGGGCATAGGTTCGGACATAGGCCCGGCTCAATCCGCCGCTGTACGTCAGGCTGTGCTTGATTCGGCCCACCCCCCATCCCTCGTGATAGAGCATGAGATTGTGCACCACACTGCGAATGGTGAGTTCCGGATTTTCTTCAATGGGATAATCCTTAAGATTTTCATCACCCCCATCGCCGTCCAGCAGATGAGTCCAGTCGGGATACCGTCTGCGGATGGCCCGGCACAGGGCGAGGCCCATGGCACCGCATTCCACATCGAGGGGCTTGTAATCCTCCAAAACCCGAAGGGTCTCGGCGACGTCGACCTCGCCGGCCTCGACATGGATCGGTTCGTGGAACAACCCGAGTCCGAGGGTTTCCAGAAAGGCGCGCGCCTGGAGGAGGTCCGGACCGTCCCCCACCGCAAGCGTGAAGGCCTTGAGACGGGCTGGATTCATCCCCAACTGGCGCAGGACATGATAGGTCACCAGGAACACCGCTCCGGAATCGATCCCACCGCTGAAGGCAACGCCCAACGGCTCGGAGGACGGAATCTGTTGCAGATATTTGGCAATCTCAGAGGCCAGGGCACCGATGTACCGCTGTCCGATGGTATCCAAATCCGACGGCTGCGCATTCCGCTCCGGGGTGAAATAGCGGGTGTAGACCGGATCGGGATCGGGGCATCCCACCAATTGAATTTCCACCAGATAATGGGCGGGAACCATCCGGGTGTAGCTCGGATGAAACTGATCCTGAAGCCCCTCCAGGACCAGTTGCTCCCGAATGCGGTCGATACGGTCCGCCACGATCAACGCCGGGCCCGCGGCCCGTTTCGCGAGAAAATAACGCATGGGGCGGTCCAGGGACCTCGCCATGCGAACGGTTTTTCCATCACGCGCCAGCAGGGCGAAGGAACCATCAATGCGGGCCACCTCCTCCGCCCGACCGGAGCCAACGCAGGCACGGGCCTCCTCCACCGTCATGCCGGTCAGGCGGTTTGTCCCCGGATCGAGGAGATCAACGACCCGTTCAATGTATTCAGCGGGAAAATTCATTCGACGATTCATACGCCCGGGAAATCTTCGATGCAAGTATCCGGATGCAGGTGCCGGAAACTGGAATCAGGGTCCCGGGTCAAAGATCAAGAATTAATACAATTTTTATGCTGGTAAGCGACATGTCAGTTACGGCATGGTTACAGAAACTTGGCCGGCATCGGACCGATGTGCGGCCTTCCCCAACCAGTCAAAAACATCATGGCCAAAATCAAAACCAAAGCCCCCGCAACCCCCGCTGCCAAACCCACTGCCAAACCCACCACCAAGGCAGCAGCCAAGCCCGCCCCAAAGGCAGCAGCTCCTGCCAAAGTCGCGAAGCCGGCACCCGCTGCCGCCAAGCCAGTCACAAAACCCGTCACCAAGGCCGTGGTGAAGGCTCCAGTGGCCAAAAAGGCTGCGGCGATCGCCAAGGCTTCCCCGAAGGCCCCTGTCAAGAAGGCCGTCAAGTCCAAGGCTCCTGCGGTGGACACCACCAACCTGATCATTGGAGCACCGGAACCGGCCGCCAAGAGCGAACCCAAGACCGCGACCAAGGCTCCGGCTGCGCCGAAGGCAAAGAAGAAGTGAGCCGGAGGCGGTCTGACAACCGCCCTCCAACAACGGCCCTCTCCCCAGACACCGTCCGCCAGATTCCAAATCAAGATTTGGCGGCGGTCTCGTCCATCAAGGGTCCCTCTTCGTCGTCGCGCACCAGGCTCTCCGACGACAGAAGTGCTTCCTGAAAATCTTCTCCAGCGAATCCACGATCCAGGGGAAGTTCGTCCGTTCCCCGGTCGGAGGATGGCGGGCTTCCGGGTGGCAAAGGCGCCAGCAATTCGCGCTGCCACGGCATCAGTTCCTCCCATTCCGTAGTCCCGGAGCGGGCGAGGGCAAACAGTGTCCCCCGTGAGGCAATGATGGTGGGATCAATTCCCAAATCGGCAGCGCGACGATCCCGTCGGACCTTCAACTCATCGGCCAGGGCAATTTCCTGACGCGACAACCGGCGGCTGCGAACAACAATCGGACGCGGGCGCTCAGCAGGCGGAACGGCCAGCCCCTTCTCAATTGCCTCCCGGATTCCCTCCCGACGGCGGGCCGTGAGGAAATGGGGCATCCGAACAGCGTCGGGTCCTTCTTCGCTCGCCTGCGCGGCCATCTCGCTCAGGGCCTCGTGCCGCAGAACAAAGAACGGGGGACGGTTGGTACGCCGTGCATCCTTTTCACGCCATTGCCAAATCTCCCTCAGGACGGCCAGACCGGTGGGGCTGAGACGCTCATGGCCTTTCACCCGCCAGAGGGTGTTGGGATCGGATCGGGCCGGAACGGCACAATCCCGAATCAATCGTTCACAGACCTGCCGGTGCCAGTCGAGACGCCCGAGGGAAAGGAGTTTTTCGCGCAACAACTGCGTCAGCTCATTGAGGTAACGGACATCATTGAGTGCGTAATCGATCATCTTGGGGGTCAGTGGGCGTCGTCCCCAATCGGCCTTTTGCGACCCTTTTTCCAATCGCAACCCCAAGTAACGGGTCAGGACGTCGTTCAATCCGAACTTGGGCTCCCCCAGGAGCCGGGCCGCCCACATGGTATCAAAGATTCGGGCGGGCCGAAAGTTATGGCCGTTGAACAGGAGGTGGAGATCGTAATCCGCGGCGTGAAGGATCAGCTCATGCCGGTCAAATGCCTCCCACAACGGTTCCAGATGCAGGTCCGCCAACGGGTCCACCAACTGGACTTCGCCGGGAATGGCCAGTTGCAAGAGGCACAGTTTTTCGGGATAGGAATGGAGACTATCCGCTTCCGTATCGATGCCGACCCAGGGAGCGGTGGCCACGCGATCCGCGAGTTCCCGGAGTTGAGAGCCAGTTTCAATCACCGGGAGGAAGATGACGCAACATCGGCGACAAGCCAAGCCGGGAACACTCAGGCACCGCCGAGGTACGCATCCCGGATTTGGGGATTGGCTTTGACCTCCGCGGCGGGGCCGGTCAGCAGGATGCGCCCGCATTCGATGACATAGGCCCGATGGGAAATCGACAGGGCCAGATTGGCGTTCTGCTCCACCAGGAGGATCGTCAGGCCACGCACCCGGTTCAATTCGGCGATCTTTTCGAAAATGGCCTGGGTGAGGAGGGGAGCAATGCCGAGGGAGGGTTCGTCCAGCAGCAGGCACCGGGGTTGACTCATCAAGGCACGCCCAATGGCCAGCATCTGCTGTTCGCCCCCACTCAGGGTTCCGGCCAGTTGCTCCTGACGCTCCTGAAGGCGGGGGAAAAGGGAGAGGACAAATTCCAGCTCCTTCTGGATCACCCGCCGGTCCCGCTGGAGGTAGGCCCCCATGTGAAGATTCTCGATGACGGTGAGGTTGGAAAAAACCATCCGGCCTTCCGGGCAATGAGCCAGCCCGCGTCCCACCAATTTGTGCACAGCCCGTCCGGTGATATCGGCCCCTTCATACCAGATGGAACCCGAGCGTGGACGGAGCAATCCGGAGATGGCCCGCAGGGTGGTGGTTTTACCCGCGCCATTGCCACCGATCAGGGTGACAATTTCCCCCCGGTCCAGGCGCAGGGAAACATCCTGCAAGGCGGTAATGGCCCCGTATTGAACAACGAGATTTTTCAGTTCCAGCATGCAGGGAAAAGTGGTTCGGATCGCCCCAGGCTCAGACGGTTGGCCCATTTTCAGGCTCGTAACCCAGGTAGGCGGCAATCACCGCTGGATTCTCACGAATCTGAGCCGGGGTACCCTCGGCGATTTTGCGCCCATATTCCAGAACGTGGATGCGCTGGCAGATGCCCATGACCACCTTCATATCGTGCTCCACCAGGAGGATGGCCAGTTTGTACCGCTCCTGAATGAACTGGATGAGTTTCATCAGTTCGACCTTTTCCGCCGGGTTCATGCCGGCTGCAGGCTCATCCAGCAACAGCAGTTCCGGTTGCGTGGCGAGGGCCCGGACGATTTCCAACCGTCGCTGATCCCCATAGGGCAGGCTTCGCGCCGGTTCATTTCGCACCCGGTCGAGCTTGAAGATTTCCAACAACTCCCGGGTCCGTTCGGACAGCTCACGCTCCTCGCGGTGAAACGACGGGCCCCGGAACAGGGATTGCCCCGGCCCCTGTTGAAGGTGGAGGTGAAACGCCACGCGGACATTATCAAACACGGTGAGGCTCCCAAAGAGCCGGATGTTTTGAAACGTGCGGGCGATTCCGCGGGCGGTGATTTCAAACGGCTTGAGCCCGGTCAGGGCCCGCCCGGCAAACTCGATCGTCCCCTCCGTCGGCGCATAGACGCCGGTAATCAGATTGAAAACCGTGGTCTTTCCCGCCCCGTTAGGTCCGATGAGCCCGGCCAATTCGCCGGGACGAACGGTGGCCGAGACTTCGCTCACGGCGGTCAATCCGCCAAAACGAATGGTCACCCGGTTGAGTTGAAGTCCGCTGGCGCTCATGTGGTCCGACGAGAGGCCGACTTTCGGATCGGCCAGATCAACAATCCCTGGGGCCGCGTCAACATCAGGAGGATGAGCAGAAGGGAATAGATCACCATGCGATAATCGCCAAACTGGCGCAGCAGTTCGGTCAGGACCGTGAGCAGGATGGCGGCGAGGATGACCCCGGTATGCCGCCCCATGCCTCCCAGAATCACCATGACGACAATTTCAATGCTCTTGTTGAAATCGAATCCGGATGGATTGATGGAATTGTTCAGATGGGCAAACAAGCCGCCGGCAATGCCGGCGAAGAAGGCACCGACCACAAAGGCCACCATTTTGTACCGGGTCGTGTTCAAGCCCATGGCCTCGGCGGCAATTTCATCATCGGCCACCGCGAGAAATCCGCGACCGTAGGTGGAATTCATCAGAGCCCAGACCGTGTACACCGTGATCGCGGTGGTGCCAAACACCCAGAACAGGTTGGAATAATCAGGGATGGCATTCAGACCCTTCGCCCCGCCCACATATTCCACGTTCTGAAAGATCACCTTGATGATTTCACCAAAACCCAGGGTGACAATGGCCAGATAGTCGCCCTTCAAACGGAGGGAGGGAGCCCCGACCAGGCCACCGGCCACCGCCGCGACCAATCCTCCAACAATCAGTGCGAAGGGAAACAGCAGTTCGACGTGTCCCCCGAAAATCGGTTGAAGCTGGGGTGCCAGCTTGCCGGTGAGAACAGCGGCTGTGTAGGCCCCCACCGCCATGAATCCGGCGTGTCCCAGCGAAAACTGACCAGTGAATCCGTTAATCAGGTTCAGACTCGAGGCGAGAATGATATTGATCCCCACCCCCATGGCGACGCTGAGCACGTAGGAATCCAGGCGATTGGATAAAAACTGGGCCACTCCGGCGGCCAGAAGTGCAGCCGCCAGAACAAGTTGAGATCGATTCAGCCAGCCAGGCATGGGACGGACGGTTAAACTTTTTCGATTCGGTTGCGCCCCAGCAATCCCGCCGGGCGGAAGAGCAGAATCCCGATGAGGATGGCGAAGGCGACAGCATCCCGGTACGTCGACCAACGGGTCCCTGACACACCGGTCTCGACGAAACCAAGAACCATGCCCCCCAGGGCTGCGCCCGGCAGACTGCCGATGCCACCCAGAACTGCGGCAATGAAGGCCTTGAGGCCGGGGGAATTCCCCATCAGCGGTTCAATGCTCGGGTAGTTCATGCCGTACAAGACACCGCCAGCCCCGGCCAGAGCCGAACCGAGACCAAAGGTAAAGGAGATGATGCGGTTGGTATCAATTCCAACCAGGGAGGCGGCTGTGGCATTGAACGAGACCGCCCGCATGGCGGTGCCAATGCGCGTCCGTTGAACGATCCAATGCAGCGCGGAAAGAAGGGCCAGAGCGACACCCAGGACAACCAATTGATTGCTGTTGATGACCAATCCCCCGAGCTTGAACGTCTGTGACGGAAAGATGTTGGGAAAGGCCTTGGGATTGACCCCGAAAACCATCTGCCCGCCGTTCTGAAGAAACAGCGAAACACCGATGGCGGTGATGAGGACGGTCAGGGTGGAGCGCTTGCGCAACGGACGGTAGGCCAACCGCTCGATCAAAACCCCGATGACGGCACAGGCCGCCATCGAAATCACCAAAACCAGCAGCCCTCCCAGGAAACCGCCACCGGCGAATCCCCAACGCCCCAAGGCTCGGGAGCTGTAAAAGGCCGTGAACGCCCCCAGCATGAAGACGTCGCTATGGGCAAAATTGATAAACCGAAGGACCCCGTAAACCATGGTGTAACCCAGGGCGATCAACGCATAGATGGCCCCGAGCGAGAGGCCGTTGATCACTTGTTGCAGCAGTTCGGTCATGCGTTTGAGTCGGACGCCAGAAGTCGGATCGACCCCGGATACCGGGAGGAGTCTGCAATCACCGGCATGCGGACCGCGACACCAAATTTCGTCGAGTTGGGAAATCCCCTCACGGCGTGACGGTGCAGACAAAGGTCAGTTGCCCCTTTTCAATCCGCACGATGGTGGCCGGCTTGCGAGCGTTCCGCTCCTCATCCAAGGAAATCTCGCCGGTCACGCCGGTCCATCCCCGGGTGGTCTTCAAGGCGTCGCGGATGGCGGGCGATTCGGTCGATCCCGCCCGTCGAATGGCATCCGCGATCAACTGGAGGGCATCATACCCCAGGGCCGAAACCCCGGTGGGTGGCTTCTGGAACCGCGCGGTAAACTGGTCGATGAACCGGTGACTGGATTCAGACGTCGAACGGACGGAATAATGGACGGGAAACATGGCTCCCTCGGCGGCCGACCCAGCTATCTCCACCAACTCCGGTGCCTCCCAGCCATCCCCACCCAACAGCGGCACCTCGATTCCCAGCTCCCGCGCCTGACGCAGGATGAGACCGGCCTCCCCGAAATAGCAGGGAGCGAAAATGGCCTCGGGATGGGAGGCCTTCAGCGCCGTCAACTGCCCACGAAAATCCTTGTCACCGCTGGTATACCGCTGCTCACCGGTGACTTCACCCCCATCCGCCAGGAGCCGCTTGCGGAAGAAATCCACCAACCCGACGCTGTACGAGGATCCGGTGTCCACCAGCAAGCCGACCCGACGGAGTCCCAGATTCTGGCGGATGAACTTCGCGACCACCGTTCCCTGAAACGGATCGGTGAAGCAAACCCGGAAGATGCAGTCACCCACCGCCGTGACCTGCGGATCGGTTGCAGCCGGCGAGACCACGGGGACACCGGCCCCCTGGGCGACATACGCCCCCTCGAGACAACGTCCCGAGGCCCCTTCCCCGATGACCGCCACCACGTGGTCCCGTGAAATCAGCTTCCGGACCAGGGGGGCCGCCGTCCCGGCCTTGGACCCGGTATCCTCGGCGAGGAGCTCAATGGGCCGCCCCGCAATGCCTCCGGTGGCATTGATCTGTTCCACGGCCAGGACCACGCCCATGTGGGTGTATTGTCCGAGCCCGGCCAGGGGTCCCGTGAGGGAGGAAAATTCCCCGATGCGAATGGGCTCCACCGTCGAGGAGGTCGCCGGGGACGAATCGCGACGGCAGCCTCCGGCCAGCAACAGCCATCCCAGCAGCAGTGCGGTAGGCCAGGAGGTCGGGAAACTTCCGATCGTGGGTCGAAGGACCGACGGCGATCGGTTCATGGCTCGACGGTCTCGAGGTATTTGAACTTGCCATCTTTCACCGTGATGATGACGGCCGACTTGGTGGCATTGCGTTCGGCGTCGAGGGTCGTCTTGCCGGTCAGGCAGGGATAATCCTTGGTGGCCGCGAGGGCGTCTCGAATCTTCGGGCCTTCCGTGGAACCCGCCCGCTGGATGGCGTCAAAGAGAACCACCGCCGAGTCATAACCCAGCGCTGCCATGGCGTCGGGAACCTGACCAAATTTGGTCTTGTAGGCGGCGACGAATTTTTCGATCAGCGGGTTTTTGACCTCCGGGGAGAAATGGGTGGAGTAAAAGGTGTTCTCCAGGTTCTGGGCACCCGCGATTTCAATCAACTCGGGAGCCTCCCATCCATCGCCCCCAAAGATGGGAACATTGATTCCCAACTGGCGTGCCTGGGCGACGATCAAGCCAACCTCGGTATAATAGCCGGGAACCACAATCGCGCTGACATTCGCCGCCTTGATGGCGGTCAACTGCGCCCGGAAGTCCTTGTCCTTGCCGGTGTATTTCTGCTCGATGACCACCTGGCCGCCGTTTTTCTCAAACGGCTCCCGGAAATATTTGGCCAGCCCGGCGCTGTAGGCCGAAGCCACATCGGTCAGGAGAGCCACTTTGGTTGCCTTGAGGGACTTGCGGGCGAACTCCGCCAGCAGACGACCCTGGAATGGATCGGTAAAGCAGACGCGGAAGATGTAGTCTCCCGTGGCCGTCACGTCCGGGTTGGTTGAAGAGGGCGAGACCATGGGGATATGATTGGTCTGGCAGATGGGCGCTGCTTCCAGGGAGCGCCCGGAGGCAACCTCGCCCAGGACCGCCACGACCTTGTCGCGGGAAATGAACTTTTTGACGATGGTGGCCGACTCACCGGACTTCGATTGATTGTCGTCGGTGATCAGTTCGATCTTGCGTCCCAGGACGCCACCGGCGGCATTGATTTCCTCGACGGCGATGACGGTGCCATTGTGGGACGACTGACCAAAGGTCGCCTCGCTTCCGTGAAGAGAGGCATACTCGCCCACACGAATGGGTTCTGAACCAGGGGCTGCCCCGGCACCGCCAGAGACTTCCTTCTTGCAGCCGACGAGAGTCAAGGCGATGGAACCGAGGATCACGGCACCGAGCGTGGCCAGGGAGCGACCACCGGGTAATAGGGAGAGACGATTCATGAGCGGAGTGTTCGGCAGTTCAAGTTACGGGACCAGGGTGCCACTCGGGCGACCAGAGCGAGAGGCTAGAAAGAGTTGGGGTGAAGGGAAAGCCGGTTTTTCGGCTTTCCTGGCCGACCGGGGTTGGGTCTTGAGAGAAGCGATTCCGCGGGCTGGAAATTTTTCTTTGAAACCACACTTTTAGAGCGACTGGACTGACCGTGAAAAGTCTTGATGGAAACCATTCTCCGTTTTCGGGATGGTATCCGGCATGGGTAAGCGTTTTGGCGCCGGAGAACTTTACGGCGACGACTTCAGTCAGCTTTCTCCGGAAGAGATTCGAAAAAAATCCTCCGCCTCATCATCATCGATCCCCTGCCCGTTCAAACCCCGAAAACCAAGCGGGATTCAGCCGGCATGTAACAAAAAGGGAGGTGTTTGTTCCCTCCGTCTTTTTGAGTCGACTGAATCGGGCGAAATCACCACCTCCGGTATTCCTGCCATCACCTGCCCTAATAGGTTCCTGGAAGGTAATGTGGTTACCGAATGGGTCGGTGAAACGCTGCTCGGAACCCGAAATCCGCTTGTGGTCTCAGAGCTTCCCTTTTTGATGGAAGCGAGCGTGACAGGTTCAGTCTCCGAATCGGATGCCGTGGGTAAAATTGATCAGATTCTGGTCAACCATGACGGAGGACAATTGCGGTGGTGTGCTGTCGAAATGCAGGCGGTCTACTTTTCTGGAATGAGCATGGAAAATGACTTTCGAATCATGCGCTCATGGGAGGGACCCGGCATTCCCTTTCCAGCGTCTCATCGAAGGCCGGACTATCGTTCGTCCGGACCCAAACGCCTGATGCCCCAGTTGCAAACGAAGGTTCCAACCATCAGTCGGTGGGGGAAGAAAATGGCGGTAGTTGTCGACCAAGGATTCTGGGAGTCATTGGGCGAAATGCGGGCGACACGTGACCTTTCGAATTCCGAAATCGTCTGGTTTGTTGTTTTCCTTGAGTCATCGAAGTCAGGAAGGTTCTCACTTCGACCGATAGAAGCACATTTTACGACATTGGCTCACGCGGTAGAGGGGCTGACTGGGGGAACCCCTATGTCGCAGGAGCGCTTTGAGAATCAAATTCGAGAACGCCTTGCCTTGGACGCAGCCAGGAAAGGCTCCTTCCAATGAGCAACTCCGCCATCTCCGAGTGGTGGGTGTTTTTCATGGCAATCGCGCGTGTTTTCAAATCAAACCGGGCAGCCAGAGAGTCGATTTCCGGTGCCTTGTCGTAGGTAAGCAGGACATCTCCACGGACTGTCGATGCGAGGCGAAACAATTCCTCGTGATCCACCTGCCAGTGAGTGTAAAGCCGCCGAGCTGCAACCAGGTACGGCGGGTCAATGAAAAATGCTGCGTTCTCTTCATCTGCGTAGCGTCGAATGACTTCAAATCCATCGCCTTCAATCAGGGTGATTCGATCGCTAACCTGCTCAATTTCTCGAATTCGCCGGGCCAGCGTTTCTGGATACCAGCGAGAGGACAGACCGCGCCCATTCTCGCCGGTTTTTATCAGCCCGGCCCCCGGCGCCATGATGCCACCCCGCTGAACCCGGTTTCTCAAAATGACTGAAAACGCCAACTCCCGCTGGGTCGTCGGATGGCTGTCCAACACTTTTCGGACCGCATCGATCGTCAGATCAAACTCCAGTATCCGCCGGGCCAGCCATTCGGCCTGCCCTTCCAGAATCGTGTGCCAGACGGAAGCGACCAGTGCGTCCCGCTCCACAATCAGGACCCTCTCGGCCAACTGCTCAAAGGCCGCTGTCAATCCAACGATTCCCCCTCCAGCGAACGGTTCGATCAGCAGCTTGGGGCTGATGGTGAGCAACCAGGATCGAATATGGGGAACGAGCCAGGTCTTGCCTCCCGGGTACCGAAACGGTGATCGTTGCGGGACAGATGCCACGTTCACAGGACGCAGGCTCGAAAAGTCCTCGGAGGTTCGGTAGCGGGGAATCGTCGTCTCAAGGGCCTGTGGCGCGACCTCTTCATCCAACGTTCGAGCATATTTCAGCACCTGGCCAACCAACGGCTTTGGAACCCGAATCACCGTGGTATCCCCGGCTTTCCAT
>CAIPFS010000572.1 GCA_903864375.1 uncultured Verrucomicrobiota bacterium | reverse complement strand
TGCACCTGGCACTCCTACTCAATTTTAGAAATGCAAAGCTCGAAGTGAAACGGGTCGTCAGGTAGACCGGTCAATGCCTGGCATAAGAAGCCACAAGTTTGAAAAGCATTCTCTGTGGGCTCTGAGTCCTCTGCGGTATAATTCCCGCGACGCTCCCACACGTTGTCAACAACCTGGTTTCGATTTGACTCAGGGCTTAGCCACCAGCTCCAGAACCATCAGCGTCAGCACGCGGATGCCGGTGTGGAGGGTCGGACTGGGATCGGGAAGGAAGAGCGGGGAATGCAGCGAGGGTAAATCTTCACCGGCTGCATGCGCGGCGGCGTAGCGCTCGGGATTGACCGCTCCCAGATTCAGCATGCAGGCCGGGACTGCGTTCCGTCCGAACACAGAAAAATCCTCACCACCCATCGTCGCGGATATTTCCACCAGCTTGGAATCGCCTAATTCAGAGCGCAATCGCCGGACCAAACGCTCGGTCAGCACGGGGTCGTTGTAGGTGGCCGGGGTGAATTCCGAGAGCCGGACTTCGGGGTCTTTGGTTGCCCCGGCCGCCCGGGCCTCTTCCTTGGCCATCCGCTCAATTCCAGCCAGCAGCTTTTTTCGGACTTCGTCGGTATAGGAGCGGACGGTCAGTTGGAGCCGGGCTTCGTCGGGAATGATGTTGTGCTTCAGGCCGGCATGAAAGGAACCGACGGTGATGACACCCGGTTCCATGGGGTCCTTTTCCCGGGAGACAATGGTTTGAACCGAAGTGACAAAGCGGGAGGCCATGACGATCGGGTCGATGGTTTTGTGCGGGTAGGCACCATGACCCCCTTTCCCGAAGAAAGTAATGTCCACGGAATCGACGTTGGCGTAGCAGAAGCCGGCACGGTAACCGATGGTTCCGGCGGGCAGGTTGGCGTAGTCGTGGAGGGCCACCGCGAAATCGGGCTTGCCGAACCGCTCGAACAACCGGTCCCGCATCATGGCTTCGGCTCCCTTGCCCACTTCCTCCGCCGGCTGGCCAATGAACATCAAGGTGCCCCGCCACTGATTGGTCGCCCGTGCCAGCAGGGTGGCGGTGGCCACCCACTCGCTCATGTGAATGTCGTGTCCGCATGCGTGCATGGTCGGGACCACCTTGCCGGACGGGTCCAGGCCGGTGGCATGGCTGGCATAGGGGGCGCCGGTTTTTTCCTCAACCGGCAGACCGTCCAGATCGGTCCGGATGAGAATGGTCGGACCGGGTCCGTTGTGCAGCAGACCGACCAGACCAAATCCACCGACCTTTTCGGTGACCTCCAGTCCGGCGGCTCTCAGAAGCCCGGCAAGGCGTGCCGCCGTCTTTTCTTCATGCAACGACAGTTCCGGCGCTTGATGCAGATCCCGATACAGCGTCTCGATGGACGGATAGAGGGCCTCGAGATCGTCCAGAGGCCCCTTTTCGGCCCGGCTGACTCCGGGATGGCCCAGGACGAGGGAAAGTCCGAGCACGGCCACGGTCCGCCACGGAAATCGGCAAATTGACCTCATCACCAAATGGTATTCCCTTGGGTGAATGTCAAGCAAGTCAACGCGGAGGTCTTTGCGCTTCGAACCATGAAACCACGGGTCCATTCCCCCATTCGCCATCTAATTCTCGTTCTCGGTGACCAACTGGATTTCGAATCGGCCGCCTGGGATGGATTGGACCTCCAACGGGACGTCGTCTGGATGGCGGAGGTGGTGCAGGAGTCCACCCATGTCTGGTCCCATCAAGCGCGCATTGTCCTGTTCCTTTCGGCGATGCGGCACTTCCGGGATGCCCTGCGCCAACGTGGTTTCACGGTTCACTACACCGAGTTGGACGCGAAGGACAACACGGGAACCCTTGCGGGAGAATTGATGGCGGTGACCCGACAGCTGCGTCCGGAGCGCCTGATCGCGGTTCAACCCGGCGACTGGAGGGTGGCCTCCGAATTGACCGGGGCGGCACGTACCCTCGGCCTTCCGTTGGAAATTCGGGAGGACCGACACTTTCTGTGCTCGACCACCGAATTCGCGCGCCATGCCGACGCCCGGAAATCCCTGCGCATGGAATTCTTCTACCGCGAAATGCGCCACCGGACCGGGGTTCTGATGGAGAAGGACGGGCCCATCGGCGGCAGCTGGAATTTTGACTCGGAGAACCGTGAAAGTTTTGGAAAGGGGGGACCGGGTTTCATTCAACAACCGGTGGCATTCCCTCCCGATGAAACGACACGGGAGGTCATCCAATTGGTCCGGCGGTGTTTTCCCAAGCATCCCGGGAATCTGGATGCCTTCGACTGGCCATTGACCCGCGCAGAGGCACTGCGGGCGTTGGATGATTTCATTGAGCACCGCCTGCCCCTGTTTGGGACCTATCAAGACGCCATGTGGACCGACGTACCGTGGCTCTACCATTCCCGGCTTTCTGCGGCACTGAATCTCAAGCTGTTGAATCCCCGGGAAGTCATTGCGGCGGCCGAGTCCGCCTATCGACGGGGGCAAGCACCGCTGCCCGCAGTGGAGGGATTCGTCCGTCAGATTCTTGGGTGGCGTGAATTTGTCCGGGGGATTTATTGGAAATTCATGCCGGAATACATCGAGCGCAATGCGCTGGGGGCCGATCAATCGCTCCCTGGATTCTACTGGACCGGCGACACCGACATGAACTGTCTGCGCCAGGCCTTGAAACAGACCCTCCAGCATGGGTATTCGCATCACATTCAGCGATTGATGGTGACCGGTCTCTACGCCCTGCTTCTGGGGGTGCGACCTCCAGCGGTGCACGAGTGGTATCTGGCCGTGTATGTGGATGCGGTGGAATGGGTCGAGCTGCCCAACACCCTCGGAATGTCGCAGTACGCCGATGGAGGGGTGATGGCGTCCAAACCGTACATTGCCAGTGGCAAATACATCCAGCGGATGAGCAACTACTGTTCGGGATGCCGCTTTGATCCCGCACAATCCACCGGTCCCAAAGCCTGTCCGTACACCACCTTGTATTGGGACTTTCTCTGGCGTCACCGGGAGGCACTGACCCGAAACCAACGCATGGCGTTCCAACTGAAGAATCTCGCCCGATGGAGTGAGGACCAAATCGTGGCCATTCAGGTTCAGGCCAGCGCCTTGCGCGAATGCACTGGAACGAGGTCGGTGGTTCGCGCAGACAACCAGCTCGGGCTCGAAATCGGCTGATACGGTCGGTAGTGACCTGATTACGTTCATCTCCAACGTATTCCACCGTCACCAAACCCCTTGAGGATTCATTCTTGCCAATCGGAATTCCCACCATGAAAATGGACAGGCCCTATGAAGAAATAGCCAACATCATGATGAAAAAGTATCCCCTCCGTATTTCCGTAGCGCTGGTCAGCGTTGTCGTATTCACCATCGCGACTCCCGTGGTGCGGGCTCAATCGCGCTTCGACGAACTGGCAAATCTCCCGTTTGTCGAAAACAGACCCACGGAAGCGACGGAAAAGACACTTGGGGACGAGTTGCTTTTCCAACGGGCGACAC
>CAIPFS010000571.1 GCA_903864375.1 uncultured Verrucomicrobiota bacterium | reverse complement strand
TCCAACCCATCCCCGGGGTCTTGTCCCACGTGCCGTCGAAAACATTCTGGCGCTCGACAATTTCCTGGTATTCCCGCGGCAGCGACCAGTTGGACTCGCGATAGCCCATGCCGATTTTGTTGCCACCGCTGAGGAAATACCAGTCGGGAATGTTAAGATAGACCCCGTTGGCGCGGCACCATTTGTAGAGATCGGTGATGCCCTTCCATTGCGCCCATTGGGAATCGGCCAAGCCTCGGTGATAAGGATGATTGGTTGCCGCACAGGTGTCCCCAGGATAGGAGCCGTCGTGTTCCAGCACCGCCAAACCGGTGTTCTCCATCATGCTTTTAAGCTGCTCGAGATAGTCCCTGCCCCAGCGTGCACCCAGGCAGGGCATCACCCCAAAGACGGCGGGGCCGGTGGTGTTATCCGCCGGAGTGGCGGCACCCCGACTGGCGCAGAGCGAATAACCGCCCAGTGCAATCCCTTTGGATCTGGCGTAGACGGCCAGTTCCTTGAGCTGCGCCTGATATGTTTTATCCCTGCTCTCAAAATCGAATCCGCTGCCGAAGGTGAGGATAACCATCTCAAAGCCGACTTCGGCGCACTGGTCGATCGCAAGCTTCACCGCTTGGGGTTCGGCGCTGCGCACATGCATGAGGACCGGGTTTTCCGTCACCCAAGGGGCTATGGTCCGATACATGCGGCGTTTGGCCAACCCGTTGCGCTCACGGTCCGTGGAATCATAGGCCAGCTCAAACGAACGGAAGCTCTCAAAAGAGCCGCCCGGAGCAATTTCCTGATCGGGCCCAAGAGGGGGACGGCATTGGAGCAGACAGGGCGTCTGCAGCTCGTAGTTGACCTGCGACTTATAGGTTGGATCAGGCATCCAATGAACCGAGGGTGTGGTATCCAAGGTGCCCATCGCCCCGCCAAAGGAGTATTCCGTTTCCACCTGAAGCTTTGGAAGGCGCCAGGACGGGGATTTGCCCACCGAGGATTCCGCCTCGGTCAGAGCGAGAATTTCAGATGTGAAGGTGTTCAAGCAGATCGGTTTTGCGCTTGGATTGCGAACCACAATCCACTTTGAGAGCAGCGGCAGACCGTCGAACAGTTCGTAATGCACTTCCACTTTCGCCGCGCCGGAATGCGATGGCTCATCTCCAGAAGCAACACGCGCCTTGGCCGGAGCCTCAAACATAAGGGTCAGCGACACCCCGGGCGCAGGCCATGGCGCATCCTTGGACATCCACTCGCTGCGCTTTTTTCAGGGAAACCGGGCCTGGGTCTTGCCGGTCTGGTAACCGGTGAATTGAAAGGCTTCAGGATCCGACACCATCCGATCGATCCAGCCGGGCTTGAGAAAGTTGTCCACTGGCTGGCCTCTCAGGCCGCCGATGTCGTGGCGTATTCCGTCCAGCTCAAGGCTCGCTTCAGGCCGGACTGACCGGAGGAATGACTCGCCGGTCATCCGGTTCTCAAACGAAACCGTGGCGGCATTGGGCGCGAGCCGGAAGACCCTGCGGAGCAGACCATTGTCGAGCACCACCTCGCGCCCCTCAGTCGTGACCGACACCCGGGCTTTGAAAGAAGGCCCATCCAAAAGCCAATCCCCCGGCTGCCGTGCCTGAACAGCCCC
>CAIPFS010000570.1 GCA_903864375.1 uncultured Verrucomicrobiota bacterium | reverse complement strand
GATCGTGGCCATCGAAGTGGTCCAGGTGATTCAGGACTGGAGAAATTCGGTGCCGCTGGTCGAAGGTAAGGAAACGCTGGCTCGCGTGTTCCTAAAACCGGCAGGAACAAATACGGCTCCAGTGACAGTGAAAGGGACGCGGCTTCGTGTCGAACCCGAAGGTGGAAAGGCAGCCACATTACAGGGGAAGGATGTGATTGCACGGGCCGACTTTTCCAAGGTGCGAAATGACAACACCGCCAGCCTGGCGTTTGACCTCACGAAATTTGCGAAGGGGAACGTCAAGGTCACCGTCGAATGGCCCAACGGAAACCTCACCGCGGCGCCCGCCGCCCAGGCGGAGGGTGGAGTGACCGCGAATTCGGTCACCGTTCACTTTGATTCTGCGCCTCTGCTGCCGGTGAAATGGGCCTTACTAAATTGGAAATTCAAGGACCAAAAAGGGGAAGCCAAACCCGCGCTGATTCCCGCTCATCGCACCCGGCTTCTCGCGACGCTGCCGGTCATCAACCTGCCCAATCGTGCCGAGGACCAAAAGGTGGTGAAATGGGAGCCTGACTACGACCCGACTGTGGATGATCCGGACACCATGACCAAAAACACGCTGAATCTAAGGGATTTTGTTGATTTCACCCGCAATCGGGATGAGCCCAAGGGAGGGAAATCAATCTGGTACACGCTGGTGACGGGAATCCCCCTTCGGGACAGTGCCCCGATACCTGGTGACTATATTCTCATGAGCGCACCCATAGAGAAGGCCTTCTATCGGAACCGTCCCACGCATGAAATGGGGCACGCTTTGGGCAGGCATCATGCCGTTCATTCGGCGCTGGGGATTACCTACGAAGAGGTCGGGCCGCTCAAACACGGGGCATGTGATGAGGTCGCCGCGCTCGCTGCCCCTGATTTCCCCATGGATACTTACAATGGCCAGCCGCTCCAACCCACCCTGGGCCCCATGAGGCTGGGAGATTTCCGGTATGCCTACGGATGGGATCACACCGAAGGCACCTACATTTCCCCGTTCCAAACGCCAGATATCATGAGCTATTGCAGCTTCTTAACCCAATGGGGTTGGCCGGGGCTCTATACCTATACGAATCTGTACCATGCGATGGTTCAGCGCTTCGGCCGGGTGAATGCGCCCAAATTGCAGAATCCGCCGCCGCCCACATCCTCGCTGATTCTGCGCGGCCGACTGGAGGCCATCAGCGACCAGGTGAGCCTCTCACCCCTCTGGGCGAGCCTTTATCCAAAGGATCCAGTTTTTCCTGCTGCTGGTGACTACACCCTTCGGGTGCTGGCCGAGGATGGAACGGAAATGCTGGTGGCACCCTTTGCCCCTGACTTTATCGTCGACGCCGATCCGCTGCCCGTTCTCCGTCCTGTGGGGGCGTTTTCGTTTTGCCTTCCTCCGATGGATTCGGTGGGCGCCATCGAGATCCTGCACACCAACCAGCTGATCTTTCGGCGGGCGGCCTCGCCCAATTTCCCATTGATTCAACTGTTGGAACCTGCCACCGGCACCGTGGCGGCCGGCGACGAATTACTCCTGCGGTGGGTTGCTTCCGACCCCGACGGGGACGCATTAACCTATCTGGTCGATATAAGTTCGGACAACGGACTGACCTGGCGAACTCTGGCCCATGATTTGACCACGAATTCGCTGACGGTTCCAGTCGCAACGCT
>CAIPFS010000569.1 GCA_903864375.1 uncultured Verrucomicrobiota bacterium | reverse complement strand
TGTGGTCATGGCAGGCGGCTTCACGGTGAATTGTGTGTGGTGCCTGCTGCTCAACTGGCGCAATCAATCGCTGGGCGATTACGTGATGGTCAAGGATGCGCATGGTTCCCGCCCGGCAAACGGCGGCGCGGTGATGCGGGCCAATTATCTCCTGGCTTCGGTTGCCGGCACGATCTGGTATGCCGGGTTCTTCTTCTACGGCATGGGCACAACCAAGATGGGAAGCTATGACTTCTCAAGCTGGTCGATCCACCTTGCATTTGTCATCATGTTCAGCACCCTGTGCGGAATTCTAGCCTTGGAGTGGAAGGGGGTAAGCCGCCGGACCATGCAATGGGTGTTTGTCACGATTCTCATTCTGATGTTGTCCACGGTGATCACCGGATTTGGCAACGCTTGGGCTGCAAAATAACCAGAGGTCATACAATGATGAATTCACGACAACGGGTACTCACCGCACTGAGAAGAACGGGCATTCCTGACCGAATTCCCTTCGAGATCAGTTGGGGTGCATTCACCCCCTTGCTGATGAAAACCTACCGCGAAAAGACCGGGTCCAACCTGCCCCCGGAAGAGTATTTCGATTTTGACACCCGATTCGTCTTGCCCGGTCCCAGCAGGATTAGAACCGACTTTGCCGGATATTTTCAGGAGCTTGATGAGGATGTTAGTTTTGACGAGTGGGGTGTGGGCTCGGTTCCCACACGTTACGAAATGCCTGACTACAAATATCATCCGCTAGAACGGATGGAACACGCTAGGCAGATCGACGCCTATGCGTGGCCGGACCTGGGCGAGGCATACCGCTACGATGAAGTCCCGCTCAAGGTGCAGACCTACCAAGCGCGTGGTTATGCGGTTTGTGGTGAGATGTATCAGACCATCTTTGAAGTGGCCTGGTTGATGCGAGGCATGCAAACGTTCCTGACCGATTTTCACCTGGAGCCGGAAATCGCGCACACCATCTGCGAGCGAATCACAGAGATACGAATCTGTCAGGCCCGCCACTTCGCGCAGGCCGGTGTGGATATCATCCGCCTCGGCGATGATGTTGTCACGCAGCGGGGACGCATGATGTCAGGCGAAATCTATCGGGAGTTCATTCAGCCCCGCGTGAAACGGATCGTCGCCGCCGCCAAGGCGGTCAATCCTGAGGTGATGGTTTTCATGCACTGCTGTGGCCGGGTCGAGGATGTGATTGACGATCTGATAGATTCCGGCATTGAAGTGCTCAATCCCATCCAACCGGAATGCAACGATCTGCTTCGGATCAAGGAGAAATACGGCCAGCGTCTCTCATTCTGGGGCGGAATCGGTGTGCAATCGGTCATGCCGCACGGCTCCCCTGAGGATGTCAGAGAGGCGGTGCGGGAAACCGCCGCCATACTTGGAGCGGACGGCGGACTGCTGCTGGCACCCGCCCACATTCTGGACCCGTCCGTGCCATGGGAAAATGTCGAGGCCTTTATTGACGCAGCACGCCGCCTGGCCCCGGCAACCATGCCCAAAATCCCAACTCAAAAAAATAATTCTTGATTGAATCTGATACGACTGCCCCCCCTTGAGGAGGACTGGTTCCATTGGAGTTCCAAGAATTTTCACCGCAGAATTTGCAAACGATGCGCCAAGAATCAGGGAATATGCGTAGCCGGATTTAGGGCTGAAAGTAATTTGTCTCACTTTCACAACCCCACACGCCATGAAGACCCCAGCAATCATTCCCGCCACTTGCTGCGCTATGTTAGCCGCCGCAGGATCCTGCCTCGCCGCCATCAACGTCCCCGGTGCCGATGGCTCCGACGGCGCGCTCGTCATCACCGCCAACACCGAAATTGACCTTTCCCAGGCCGTCACCGGAACTTGGGATGCGGACAACTCCGCCAACGCAGGGAAAGGCGTCTATGATGCCAGCAAATGGGCAGTCGTGTTTAAGTACACGGACGTCACCGTCGCCCAGGGTGCCACTCTCACTTTCAAGAACCATGCCTCCCGGGCTCCACTCGTCTGGTTGGTCAGCGGGAATGTGACGATCAATGGGACGGTGAACGTCGGCGGGGAAAATGGTGTGGCGGCACCGCTTCTCGCAGAAGGCGGGCCGGGCGGTTTCCGCGGTGGGATGCAAAGTCTAGGAGGTGGAGTTTCGCATACCGGAGGATTCGGTCTAGGAGGCGGTAGACTCTTTGAGCGACCTGGGGGCGGTGGGCCAGAATGTTCTTCATACGGCGGAAGTTACGGTTCGGCACCTCCTTCAGCTTCATTCTGGGCAGGTCAGAGTCAAGCTGACCCATCTTCACCGCCTTATGGAAATCCCTCCCTGATACCACTGTTGGGAGGGTCGGGAGGTGCGGGTTATTCCGAATCAAATAATGCACATGGAGGAGGTGGAGGAGGT
>CAIPFS010000568.1 GCA_903864375.1 uncultured Verrucomicrobiota bacterium | reverse complement strand
TTCCTGAAAGAGGAATCGGCCCGGCTTAAAATCCTTCATCGAGGTGGTGCCGGCGGGCTGGCCATCTGCCATGCCCGGGCTGCCGTGATGGATGCCCTGATTCAGCACGGGTGGGCCGCCCTCCAGTCGGCGATCCCATCCAAAGGGGCGTCCCCCAGGGTGGCCCTGGTCGCTTTTGGCGGGTATGGACGAGGTGAACTGACCCCCCAGAGCGACATAGATTTGATGTTTCTCCACGCCGCGAGGCTGGCTCCGCAAGGTGCCGCCCAACTGGCGCTCACCGAATGGACCAGCGGGCTTCTCTATCTCCTCTGGGACCTCGGTCTGAAGGTCGGACATTCCGTCCGGACGGTTGCTGATTGCATCACGGTCGCCAATGGTGACAACCAGGCCAAGACAGCCCTGCTCGAGGCGCGGAGGGTGGCGGGGGATGTCCGGTTGTTTGAAGAACTCCAGCGCCGGTTTCATGCCCATTGTGTGGTGGGGCATCAGGCCGAATACATCCAGCAGCGCCTCCTGGACCAGACGGCGCGCCGGAACAAGCATGGCAATTCGGCCGCCATGCAGGAGCCCAACGTCAAGCAGGGATGCGGAGGCCTTCGCGACGTCCAAAACCTGCTCTGGGTGGTCTATTTCAAGCTGGGACTGAAATCGCTGGCCGAATTGCAGCGTGCCGAACAAATCAATGCGACGGAACGCAAACAGCTGGAGGCCGCCTACGATTTCCTGCTGCGCACCCGCACGGAACTTCACTACTCCGCCAACCGGCCATTGGAAGTCCTGGCCGCCAACGTCAAACCTGCCGTCGCCACCGGGCTGGGGTACTTTGAACGATCTCCCCGCCTGCGCGTGGAGCAGTTCATGAAGGATTACTACACGCATACCCGGAACGTCCACCTGATCACGCGCACCCTGGAGCAGCGCCTGGCTCTTGTTCCCCAACGGGCGTCGATCCTCAACCGATTGGGCACGAGCCTCGGCAGGCAACGGGCGCGGGCGGAACAGCTCGATGGATTTGAAATCCGGGGAAACGAACTGCTGGCGGCCTCGCGGGATGTCTTCCAAACGGATCCCTTGCGCCTCATCCGGGTCTTCCTTCATCTGCAGCAGCGCGGCCTGAAATTACACCCGGACCTGGCCCAGCTCCTGCGCCATTCGGTTGCCTCGGGATTGGTCAACCGCTCCTTCATGATGAGCGCCCATGTCCGCAATACCCTCCTGGAAATCCTCAACACCCGGGGTCACGTCGCTCCCATCACCCGGGCCATGCATGAGGTGGGCTTCCTCGGCAAACTGCTGCCGGAGTTCGGTCGCCTGACCAACCTGGTTCAGCACGAGTTCTATCATCAATACGCAGTGGATGAGCACACGCTGGTTTGCATCGAAAAGGCCGACCTGGTGTGGACGTCCACAGAGGAGCCATTTCATCGATACAATCCGATGATGCATCGTCTCGAGAGACCTTATCTGCTCTACCTGGCCCTGCTGTTGCATGATTCCGGCAAAGCCCTCCCCGGGGAACGCCACGAAATTGTTGGCGGAGACCTGGCATTGCGGGCCGGCAACCGTCTGCACCTCGACGCCGGCACCATTGCCATCTTTCGTCAGTTGATCGAGATGCACCTGGCGATGGTTCAAGTCAGCCAGCGACGGGACCTCGAAGACCCGGGTGTGATTCATCAATTTGCCGCACAGATACTCGATACGGAACGGCTCGACCTGCTGACCATCCACACGTTCGCCGATTCCATGGGGACCAGCGACACGCTTTGGAATGGATTCAAGGATTCACTCCTTCGCACCTTGCACCAGCGCACCCAGGCCGTTCTTGAGGGAAACTCGGACTTCATCCGGGCCGAGCGACTGGTTCGCGACCGCCTGCAGTCGGATGTTGTCGATGTGGCACCCAAATCCTTTGGTCCCGAGGAGATCCAATCTCATTTCGCGGCGTTGCCCCCCCGCTATTTCCGCGTTCACGGTCCACGAGAAATCCTTCGGGATGTGACCCTCGTGCACCGATTCATGCACCTGCAATTAAATCAGCAGGGCATCAACGCCCTGGAGCCGGTCATGCTGTGGCGCGATCAGCCGGACCGTGGATATACCTCCCTGCATATCTGCACCTGGGATCGTCCCGGCCTTTTTGCCAAACTGACCGGTGCCCTTGCCTCGGCGGGATTGACCATTCTGGCCGCCCAGATTTACACGCGGGCGGACGGGATCGTTCTCGACGAATTCTTTGTTGCCGATGCACGAACCGGTCAACTGGCCGATGAAGTCATTCGGGCACGTTTTGAGAGGCTTGCCCTCGAGATTCTCACGGGAAACCTGGACCCCGCCCGGGCTCTCGCCTCAGCTCCCGCCTATCCCCCCCGCTACCGATCCGTGGGCGACGACGCCATCGAACCCTCTGTTCGTTTCGACAACCGCACGTCGGAACAGCACACCGTGATTGACCTGGAGGCGGAGGACCGGGTGGGGTTGTTGTTCCGCCTCTCCTCCTGCCTTTATGATTTGGGAGTCGATATCGCCCTGGCCAAGATAGCCACCGAGCGCGGAGCCGCAGTCGACACCTTCTACGTCGTCGAGCGGGGTAACGGAAAGATCACCGACCGCGAACGTTTGAAGGCCATTGAAATTCAGTTGCGCGCCATTGCCACGCCCGCAGCCGAAGCCGCGGGAGCCACCCCTTCAAAACAGGTCGCGCCGGCTCAACTCCCCTGACGGAGGTGTCGGTCCCCCCGATGAGCCTGCGTCAGTAAACGCCTTCAACGATGGTCTTTTCCATCGCGCCGAAGGGACGCACATCCCCCACGCCGTCCCAGGCGTAAGGCGGACGCGGCGCACGCCGCATGGCCTCGTCCCGCTCCAGAAAGCGGGGCATGAAAAACTCGCGGGTCAATGTGGTCAGTTCCACACGACCAAACTGACCGTACGGGACCGTCTCGGCCGTGTTCTTCGGGTCAACCACCCGCAGCACAGCCCGCGGCTGCGGTGCGTAATAGGTGACTGAAAATTGATCCTCTGGCTCCAATGGGACGCTCGCCGCCAGGCCCATCAGGGTGTTGCCATAGGTGGGGTAGAATCCAATGCGTTGTTCGAGGACCTCCTCGATCAGAAAGCGAACGTACTGGGGCGACATGGAGGTTCCCCCGCAGAACACGCCGCGAATACCCGCATCATAAAGATTCACCTTTTCTGCCAGCGCCTCCAGAAGCTTGGGTGTTGTGAACAGGCCGGTGATTCGGCGGTGCTTCAGAATCGTTGTCGCCTGATCGACGACATGGTCCATGTAAGCCCGGGCCACTTCGAACTGCTTGTTGGTGATGACCTTCTTCACCCAGCGCGGATCCAGGTCAATGAAGTAGCAGGAACTGCCCCGAAAGTTGGCCAGATGCTCAATGGCGAGACGCAGACGCCGGGGTCCTGTGGGCCCCACCATCAACCAGGAGCCGCCCCGGGGAAAATGGGCGTCGGTGATTTTGCCGCTGAATTCCTCGTAGTCGACCTTGTAATCGTTCCAACCCACCCGTTGCTTCGGCATTCCAGTCGTGCCGCCGGTTTCAAAAACATTGTACGGCTTGCCGGCAAATGCCTTGGGCACCCAGACCTCGGGTTGGAGGTCCCGCAACCATTCGTCCTGAAAATTGGGAAACCGTTGAAGGTCGGCCACGGTCTGGATGACCGGTCGGGGATCGAAGTTCCTGGACGCCCAATCCAGCCAGAAGGGACTGCCGGTTTCCGGCGAAAAATGCCACTGGATGATGGTTCGGAGATGTGCGTCCAACTCCGTTTGCGCGGCAGTGACCGCCTCGGGTGCTACGGTAAGAATAGGCATGGTATCGGTCTAATTCTTGATCTGGATTTCGTTGCGGGGCTTGTCGGTTCCGGTCGGTTGGCCTTCGGCACCCACGGCAAACAGGTGGGTCTGGCTTCCGATGTACATGACGCCATTGGCTATCACCGGTGTGCTGTAAATGGGTGCTCCCACGTTGACCTCGCTCAACAGTTTCAACTTCTTGTCGGCTGCCAGCACGGTAAAATCTCCGTCTTCATCGCCAACGAAGACCTTTCCATCGGCCACCATGGTGCTGCCCCACATGTGGGCCTTCATGTCATAAACCCAGTACAGTTTGCCGGTCTCGGCATCCAGGCAGTGCACGAAGCCACTGAAATCCCCCACAAAAAGAAGTCCCGCAGCGGGGTCAATACTGACCGTCGAGATGGAGCGCTTGATTCCTTGATACGACCAGATAACCCCCGTCTTGGTGATGTCCCCGGTCTTGGTTGCGTCCAGGCAGACCAGATGGCCGACTCCTTCGCCATGCTCGGGGTCCTGGCCGGTGGCGATATAGACCCGGTTCTTGTAAAACACCGGCGTGGCGTTGATCTCGCTGACACCCTCCGCCGCCGGGTACTTGATCGGTTTGCCGTCCTTGACCTTGTACTCGGGGGGATTCAGGTCCGCCCACCAGACTTTCTTCAGGTAGGAGCTGTCGGTCTCCTCCTCACGCTTGAATTCAGGCCCGGGAAGGATCGGTACGATCGGAGATCCATCACCCTTCTTTGGCTCCGCATCGAGCGCATAGCAGACACCGTCACCGCCGCCAAAGAACACCAGGCGCTTGCCGTTGACCACACCGGTGGAGGGAGAGGTCCATTGACCATGAAAAATCCGGGGGCCAATCCCGGCATTGTCTTCCCCGACCAATTTGCCGGTCTTCGCGTCCAGGGCGATGAAGCTGGGAGAATTCGGCGACGGCACATTCACGTGGGTCCAGTCCTGGCCATTGGAGGTGCAGACGTAAAGGACATCGCCCACGACGAGAATGGAACAGTTCGAGGCATTGTGCGGAAACACACCGAGCTCATCGATCATGTCATAGCGCCAGAGAATGTCGGCATCGGTCTTTCCAGGTTCGATGGGCGCCTTTCCCGTATCCTGGACCACGTACTTTGCCTCGTCGACGTACGGACCATCATTGCCGTTGGCCATCCCCCTGGCATCCAGGCAGAGAACTTCACACCGGCTGGTGACCACATAGACCCGATCTCCGACAACCGCCGGCGACGCCAGCAGTCCAAGGTTTTCCCAGTCGTTCACCTTGCCCGACTTCAATTTGGGAACCACCAGTTGCCAGAGGAATTCGCCGGTCTTTTCATCGAAGCAATAGAGGCAGCTTCGATCACCGACATGCTTTTTGTCGCGGGGGGTCTCGTTGTTGGTCCCCACATAGACGCGTCCACCCGCCACCACGGGATTCCCATAGCTTTGTGAACCGAGTTTGGCCACCCACTTGACCCCTTTGGTCGTTGCCAGGTCGATATCCTCGGTGCCGGACTTCATTTTACCCGGGTTAAAGGTGTCCGGCAGCCCCTTGGCCGCGGAAAAGAAGTTCCGTCCCGGGTCATTGCCACCCCAGGCCGGCCAATCCTCACCGAACACGGTGGCATCGCCGATCAGGCAGACAGAAAGAAGTAATGGAAGAGTCTTGATGTGCATAGGTCAGGCAGGGAACAGGTGACGCGGAATCCTGGACGTCGGCAAAAGAGCCTCAATTCGGAGTGACCGTCAAATTATCGATGGCAACGCGCTGGTCCTGGGGAGCAAACCCGTAGAGCCCGGGCGAACCGGATGTGTGACCGTGGTGGTGGGGAACCTCCAGCGTCCAGGCTGACGGCTCCTCCTCCCCCTTCTTCCAGGCCTTGGCGCGAACCGTTGCCGAACCGTCCGGGGCGGTGTCGACCCGGGTCTTGAGGTGATACCACGTGTCCGGGGTCCACTTGAAGGGGACCGACACCTTCAACCGTTCCTGGTTGGAATTAACCTCGAGCTGCTGCGCGTTCCCTTTTAGCAACACGATGTAACGCTGGTTGATGATTCCCACCTCACTCATCTTGCGGCGGGTTCCCTCACTCAGCACGTCGGCCTCCGCCGTGTAATTGCTCATGCCAGGGAATCCGAAGAAGACCTGACCCCGCTGGAACAGCTTGTTGTCGATGGTTTTGACCAACGCCTTGTTGGTGGACGAATCCGAGGCCTTTTCGCGAACCTCGAATCGGAACCGGGCTGAATTCCACGGCAACGGGGGATAGTTGAACTTGGTGGGCGGCTCAATCGAGTTGGTCGTCGTGTTCGAAAGTTCGGTCGCCTCAAAATCGTACTTCAGTGGAAGACCGGGAAGAATGCGGCCCTTGATATATCCCGTCAGCTCTGCACCGGAAGCCGTCTTCCAGGTCGCTTTGAACTGACCGGCACTCGCTGTCTTGGCTGGCTCGGCGACCAACTGGCCGTCAGCATTGAATGAAGCCTTCAGGGTCGCCTTGACCAGTGCGGTCGGCGGGATGTACGACTCCCAATGGACCAACTTTGGGTCCAGGCTCTCCTGAACCGTGAATCCCTGGGCGTCGAGCACCCGGATTCGGAAGGACTGGGTCTCGCCGGGGTGAACAAAAATCTCGTAAGGGATCACCTGCAATTGGGCCGCCGGACCGGGCTTCGGCCAGCCTTCCGGAGTGGGGTCGGCGACCGCTCCCTTGGTGTTTCCGGTCTTTCCAAAACAATACAGTTTCTTGTCCGTCTGCAAATAGACCTTGCCGTTGTAGCCGATGGGCGAGCCAAAGCAGCGACCCGTCACCTGGGTGCGGCTGATTTCCTCGGCGCCGTCTGCGCTCGGGCGCAGCACCACCAGGTCACCGTTGGCGACATTGTCCGCGTCCTTTTGCGCACCGGCATCGGAATCCTTCAACGTGACATAGACACCGATGTACAGCAGACCGTCCGCGAAGAAGGGGGAGCTCTGGCGTTGCTCGATGCCCAGCTTCTTTTTCCAATGAAGTCGACCGGTGGTCGCGTCGATGGAACACAGGTCCCCGGTGCCGGTCACTTCATAGACCGTATTTCCCACCAGGACGGGGGAACTGGCCAGCGAACCGACTGCCGGTTGACGCCAGACCTCAAAGTTGGTGGCTCCAAACACATGTGGAATGAAGGCGTTGGTCGGTTTGACCTCCGAGGACGCTGGAATGCGGAATGCCGCCATTCGACCGATTTCCGACGAATCGAGATTCTCCGACTCATGAACCGCAATCAGCGCGCTGCCGTGTCGGATCAAGGCCGCATTGATTCCACCTTTGGCTCCGGCCTTGGCGAACGGAAATCGCCAGAGCGGCTCGCCTGTCCGGGCGTTCAAAGCCAGAATCGTGGAATCACCCCCGGCCGTGTAAAGCACCCGCTTTCCCTCCCAGATGTCCATCAACGGATTCGAAAAAGTGTTGTCCTGAGGGCGGTCTCCCGGGGCGCTCGACCAGACCAATTCCCCGGTCTTCTTGTCGAAAGCGTAGAATCGATCACCCGCCGCACCGTGGGCACCCCAGGCGCTGGTGATTCCGCGGGTGATGACCAGTTCATGGTCCACCACGGGTGATGCGGTCCGGGAGTTCGGGAAAGTCAGGCGCCCGAATTCTTCCATCATCGAGTGCTGCCAGAGAAGTTTTCCGTCCGGAGAAAAGGCCATCAGCAATCCCTGCGTGTGCTGGGCGTAGACATTGCCGGTCTCCGGATCGATGGTCGGCGACGAGGTGGCGTACCGGAGATAAATGGTGTCCGAAAGAAAATCGTTTTCAGCGTGTTGCCAGAGCAGTTTGCCGGTATCGGCGTCAAAGCAGGCGGTCACTTCCTGAAGGTCCGGACCATCACCCAGATACCCGTTGATGTAGAGGCGGTTACCGGCGATCACCGGTGCGCTTTGTCCCGGGAAATCGACCTCCCAAAGGGGATGATGAGCGTCGAGCTTTGAGGGGAGCCCCTTTTCACGGGAGACGCCGGACTGTTCCGGCCCGCGCCAATTGAGCCAGCCGGTGACCGGTGCCGCAGGGGAGGAGAAGCGGCCCGCAAAGGTCGCCAAGGTGAGAAGCAACGCCAGACGTTTCATGGGCAAAATCCGATCCAAGTAGACGGCATTACCATGAACTCGGAAGCCGACGGAGGCAACCCAAATAATACGGGTGCGTACTATTTCTAGAGCCATGACCGACAAATGACCTGTCCCTCTGTTTTACCACGGGAGCTCTGGATGCCATGTCCGAGCGCCAACGGTGCGACCCATCCTGGCCTGGGCCAACGGCCCAGGTCGCGTCACAGGTGAGGTCTGAGGGCTGAAAGCCCGATTCAATCAACCACGGCGCACACCAGAGTTGGGGTGTAAGGCCTGGTCCGGGCCTACAGCCCTCGGGAAGGTGTGACCGGACCTGGGCTGTTGGCCCCGGTTGGGAAGGAAACGGGCGGTTGGATTGGTGCTTTCAGCGCCAAAACCAACCGCCCGATGATGCTGAGTCGGCTCAGCCCTGACCACCGCAGGAATGCCCCGACTCCAGAGAACTCCCCCGTCCGTTGTGACTACGGACCGGCGTCCGCCGCCAGGGCGGCGGCAAGATTGGCGGCATTGATCGAGCCGATGCCGGAGGCGGGGTCATATCCAGGTGCGGCCGTGAAACCCAGATTGTCCCCGGTCGTGATGTCGTTGAACGGTCCATTGACGGGGTACCCGACCTTCTGAGCGATTCGATAAAGCGCGGGATTCAAGAGTCCCAATCGGGATTTTAGCGATTGGCCGAGCAGTGCCGTGATTCCGTTCAGTTGAGGAGCGACAAAGCTGGTGCCACCACCATAGGTATACCAGCCCCCGAAATAATAGATCAGGTAGCCGGTGTTGGGGTCCGCATTCAACGAGATGTCCGGCAGGTTGCGACCTGGGAAACCGTCGGGCATTTGGTTGTAGCCAAAAATGGCGAGGGGATCGACAAATTCGAAACCGCCGGAATTATCCTGTACCCCCAAACGGAGGTACTGACTCGGCTGGGTCACCTGAATCCCTGGAACGTTGACCTGATAATCGGGGACGGGTTCTATCGCACTCACACCGCCTCCCGCCCCGCTCGGGAAGTAACTCAGGTACCCTCCATACGGAACGTTCTGGTCCAGAAAGCTTCGGAGATAACTCCATCCCCAGGGACGATCCTGGGGAATGGTGATGGTGCTCCCGCCCAAATCAATATCACCGGCGATGGTCAGCCCCCCTGCGCAGGTGACCCACGGAGAGGAGGCTGGATACCCCACGCTCGCAACCTTCGTAAATTGAGGGACATACAGGCTTCGGTTGAGCTCAAACGCACCGGCGTCGCCTGACGAGGCAAAGATGCTGATCCCTTGAGCGGCTGCCTCGGTGAAAATGAAGTCAAAGATCGCAGTATAAGTTGGGGTGTTGAAGATTTCCGGTCCACCCCAACTGACCGACAGGGTATCGACCTGATTATCGAGGACCGCCTGAACAAAAAGATCGAGGAATCCAAGGTCGGTATTCGGCGCATCGTAGACAATGATGCTGGCTTGAGGGGCCATTCCCCCAGACTGCTCCACATCCAGGGTGGTCTCAATGTCGCCGTCGAAATCCCCGCCTCCGTCAACGTCCACCACGGTGATCCGGTTCGGTTTGTAGCTCAGTCCGATGGCGTCCCAATAGCCGTAGGCGTCGGCTGGATCGAAAGAGGCCAGCGTGGCAATCCCAATCGTCCGACCCTGACCCAGGTTTCCGGCGTCATAGAGAGGCTGGACCTGATAGCGGTCGACCACATCGCCGACCGTGAAGAATCCAGGGATACCGGTTGCCGTGCTGTGAGCCTTGAATTTAGGCGCCGAGATTTTATTCGTTCCCAGTTGGGCTGGACGAAATTTAACGTTCGGCTGGAACATGTGTTTGGTGCTCAGTCCCACCACCGAGGAAACGGTCGACTGAACCCGAAGAGGTATTTTGGCCGGCTTCACCGGGGAGCTATACCGGTCGGTTCCGTCGAGATAATTGTGCACGCTGGTCGAAAAATATTTGTTGATATCCGCCAGTTTTCCCGTGGCTTTGATCACCAGATTGTTGGAGCTGACCCCGGTCACGGTCATCTTGTTGGCCTTGAGGTCATTGATCACCGTGGCCACGTCTGCTGGCAGCGGAGAATAGGCCGTTTTAAATTGCGCCGGGGTGAGGAACTTGTGGTAGTTGGGGCTCTTCCGGTCGGAAGTGGAGCGAATAAACTTCGCCAGTTGATCCTGGTTCCGAAGCTTCAATCCGATGGCGACGGTTGCCACATTGGTCCCGGATTTTGGGCCCAGATCGATCGGCAGCGACACGGAGGCGTGAAGACGCACCGATGTGATCGCAACAGCCATCGAGGAAATCACCCAACGATAATAAGAAGACATAAGCTTTCTAGTAAGGGACTGCGGTTTGAATCCTGAGGAATACTGGAGCAGGCGCGGGGTTGAGCGATCCCGGAATTACTCACGCTTCCGCGCGTCGGAGGAGCGGCTGCCGTTGTGGTAACGACGAACTGCGGCCATCGCCATCAACCCAACGCCGACCATGACTGCGGTCGAAGCAGGCTCCGGCACGGCTGCCGCAATCCCGAATTCACCGATGGCAATCCCGTAGAGTGAGGAAACCCGGATGGTGGTGATGGTGGATCCGGCGGGTGCGACAAAGGCAAATCCATTGGCGCCGTAGTATCCCGTGACATAGGACAAAATGGATGTCCCCGCAGGGGTGGTTTCATCTGCGGTTGCCTCGATCGGCACCGGATATTGCGGATTCGGTTCTGCGTAAAAGTAGAAAGCCCCGGTGGAGGGAGGCAGGGTCAGGGTAAAGGCGTGGGACACGTTATCCGAGTAGACATCCCCGGTGTAGCCGTGACTCCAACTGGCCCAGCCCTGGCCGACGGCCAGATGGTACGAGTAGGGCGGGGGGAGGTCGGCAGCCAGCCCCAGGTCCCCACCCAACGGCGAGGCAACCGAATAGGTGATCGAATTCAGCGGGCTTGGATCCGCCGGGAATGCGGTGAACGTATACCCGCCCAAATCCGTCGGCGGCGCATCCGTGCCGAGATCATAACCAACGATCTGGGCGGAGGCGACCATACGACCGGCCAGAATGGCCCCGGCAGTCGCCAGAATTCGAAGGGAGGGATGATTCATACGAACGGTGTCTTTTGGGAAAATGAACTGAATTCAACGGACTTCCTGATTAGCGAAGTCCGAAAACGGTGCAAGGTCCCACCAGGATTTCGTTTCAGTCAATGGCAAACTCCTGGCAGTGAGTTGCAGTTTGAGCGGAACTCATCGCCATTCCCATGTCGGGCCGCCGTCGAGGAACTGGGAAATGGACGAGCCCGCTGCCCGCGCCCGACGGGATCATCCCCTTCCGGGCATCGTCCCGAAGCGGACAGATGGGACCCAGCCATGGGTGAAATGCCCCATGGAGTCTCGGGTGCGCTCCGGCGATGTTGAAACCGTCAATCTTTCCTTCCTTTATCATGACCACCGCCATCCCTCCTGTTCAGTCCCCCGCCGTCTCACCCATCACCTATCCGACGGAGAACGATATCTCGGCGGGACGCCGTCTGGAATTGGTGGTTCTGCTGAACCAGCGCCTGGCATCCGCGGTGGATTTGCAGCTGCAGCTCAAGCAAGCCCACTGGAACGTCAAAGGTCCCCACTTCATCGGCCTTCATGAGTTGTTTGACAAGGTCTCTGAAAGCGTGGAGTCGTCGGTCGACACCATCGCCGAACGTATTGTTCAGCTGGGTGGAGTGGCGGAGGGTACGGCCCGCATCGCTGCCTTGCGGTCACGGCTTGAGGAATATCCCCTGAATATCGCAAATGGCTCGGCACATGTCGAAGCGGTGGCCAAGGCACTCTCCGATTTCGGTCATGACGCCCGTCAGACCATCGAACAGGCCAGCGAACTCAACGATGCCGACACGGCGGATATCTTCACCGAGGTGTCTCGGGGGATCGACAAATGGCTCTGGTTTGTGGAAGCGCATACCCAGGCCGAAAAGTGACCCGACCGATCATCCGTTCTTCCCCTGCACTGTTCGACGTCCCCCTCCCCTATCTTTCATGACCACCCCCATCATTGCCCTCGATCTGACCAAGCAGGCCCCTCACAGCCCTCGCAGTCGGAACGGCGGTTTCGCCATTGCCAATCGCGCAGCTGACAAATGCCGATCGACCCTGGCCGGCACCCAAGGCGAGTATCATTACAATTGTCCGCTCGACAATCAGCTGTTCACGTTCAAGGGGATTGATGGGGCACAATTCCAGGCAGCCGTTCAGGGGGCGAAAACCTACGAGGATTTGGGCGTCTGGCTGCAAGGCCACGGCACCGCCAGGACCCCGACCGAAATCAAGGCCTGGTCCGATGAGATCGAGGCATCGAGCCCGATGAAAAACCCGGAACGCCGGGATCAGTTCATCAACAACTGCGGCCACCTCGGACTCAATCCCCAAACCAACTCCACCTTTGATTGGTTGGAGGCCGACGATCGCGCCAGTTTTCCCCGGAAGGCCATGTGAGTCTCGTAGTTCCCGCTCCGAGCCCTTGCGATTCCATTAACTTTCTATGAAAAAATCCGGTCCATCCCACCGCAAACCCACCCAGGCCCTCGTCAGTGCGTTGAAGATTGAGCACACGCCCCACGGACTGGGAGCGATTCCGCCGCCCGTCATCAACGTCCCGTTGACCAAACCTGCAAAGCCGTTTTCCACCTCCCGGGACCTTCGGGAAGACCGCGGAGAACGTCAAATCAAGACGGTCAAGAACCCCCGGACACTACCCCATACCCCGTAGGTCCGTCCACCCTCCACCGACTATTGATGCATGCCCTCTCGATACATGAGACCACCGTTGCCCTTCTGGCACCTGGTAAAGGAATTCTTGCCGCCGATGAAAGTCTTCCCACCTTGGGACGGCGCTTCGAGGCGCATGGCATCCCGTCGACGTCGGAGAGCCGTCGCTCCTACCGGGAGTTGCTGTTTGCAACCCCCGGCTTGAGCGATTGGATTTCCGGGGTCATCCTGTTCGACGAGACCATTCACCAGCAAAACTCCAGCGGAGTCCCCTTTGCCGTTGCTCTGGCGCGGAGCGGTCTGATTCCCGGAATCAAGGTCGACAAGGGCATCGTCCCCCTGTCGAACTTTGAAGGGGAAAGCATCACTCAGGGCCTGGATGGCCTCCGGGAACGACTGATGTCGTATCACTCGATGGGTGCACGCTTTGCCAAGTGGCGGGCAGTGACCCCCATCGGACCCGCGCTTCCGACGGAGCAGGCAATGTGGAGCAACGCGCATTCGCTGGCCCAGTATGCAGCGCTGTGTCAGGAAGCCGGCCTCGTTCCGATCGTTGAACCGGAGGTCCTGATGGACGGTGCCCATTCCCTGGCTCGATGCGGGGAGGTGACACAGAAGATGCTGGGATCTCTCTTCACTTCGTTGAATTCCCATCGGGTACGGCTTGAGCACCTGTTGCTCAAGGTCAACATGGTGATTTCGGGCACGGACTATCCCGGGGTGGGGGATCTTGCGGAAGTGGCCCATGCCACCCGGGAGTGCCTGCTTCGTGCGGTGCCTGCAGCGGTGCCGGGAATCCTTTTCCTGTCCGGCGGCCAAAGCGCCGAATCCGCCACTCTTCGGCTGGCCGCCATCTGTGAAGTTCCCAACCTGCCCTGGACCATCAGCTTTTCATTTGGACGAGCCCTTCAGGAATCCGTCATGACCACCTGGAAGGGGAAAGCCGAAAATGTCCGGGCGGCCCAATCCGAACTGCTTCATCGGGCAGCCGCCAACGGTCGGGCACTCCATTCCCGGATCCCGACGACCTCCCGGCCACTGCTGGATGCGGCATCGCCGGACCCGGCGCCAGTCCCCGTGAACTCCGGGGAAACAAATCCACGTCCCACCGCGGTTCCGCCGTCGCAGTTGGGAGGTATCCTTTTACAGGCCGGAAACTTCGGTTCGATCCATTCCCGTGCCGAGGCCCACCGGTTTCAGTCGGAGCTCCTCCGCATCCATCCCCCGGAAGAGATAGAACGGATGCATCAGTACGTCCGGTCAAAGCTGCCCTCTGGAACCCGGTGGGGTGGTACCGCAACCCGTGAACTGGAAGGGGAATTTCGGCGGGCCTCCGACCAGCTGAACGACGAGCGGTATCGGCAGTCCGGATTCGGAGATGTGGTGAAAGGCTTGCTCCTTTGGGTCGAGACCGCGGAGGAACGCGCCGACGAGAACCGTATTTCCCGGAGTCCGGACGCATGAGTGTCCTGACCCTCAATGGCGGCTCCTCGACGATCCGATTCGCGGTTTTCGGAGACGGGTATCCGCTGGTCCGCAAACTGTCCGGGCGGGTTGAACGAATTGGTTTGAGCCGGTCCACACTCTCCTTTCGGACCGGGGATCAGCGGGAGCAGGTGAGGTCCGATATCGACGCCCCCAACGTGCCCGTCGCCGCCCGATCCCTGGTGGACTGGTTTGCCGATGAACATGCCTTGGACGGCATTGACTTTGCCGGCCACCGGATCGTGTCCGGGGGAAAACGGACCCGACCGGAGTGGGTCACACCGGAGCTGCTCAACGAGTTGCGTGGAGCGTCGGTGGATGACCCCGAGCACCTTCCAGGAGAAATCGCCCTGATTGAGGCCATTCAGACCAGATATCCGGCATTGAGGCAGATGGTGTGCTTTGACACGGACTTCCACTCAGAGATGCCGCTGGTGGCCCGTCAAATGGCCATCCCACGGCGTTATTGGGATGGCGGGGTGCGGCGCCACGGTTTTCACGGTATTTCCTACGCATACCTGATCGAAGAATTGGGCCGGCTTGACGACCCCGCAGCGGCAACAGGTCTGGTCATTCTGGCGCACCTGGGCAGTGGGGCCAGCCTTGCTGCGGTCCGTAAGGGGCAGAGCATGGATACGACCATGGGGTTGACGCCGGCGTCGGGTCTGGTGATGGGGTCCCGATCGGGCGATATCGATCCGGGATTGCCGGGTCTGCTCGCCCGGACGGACAACATGACACCGCTCCAGTTCCAGAACATGGTCCATCATCAATCGGGTCTTCTGGGGATGTCGGAAACCAGCCCGGACATGCGGGAGTTGTTGACCGTGGAGTCGAGCGATCCAAGGGCGCATGAGGCGATCGAACTGTTTTGCTACCAGGCGCGAAAATGGATCGGTTCCTACGCCGCAGTCCTCGGTGGATTGGATACACTCGTCTTCACTGGAGGCATTGGGGAGAACGCCCCCGAAATTCGGGCTCGAATCTGTGCCGGCCTGGCATTCCTCGGCATCCAGCTGGACCCGGATTCCAATCGGCTCTCAAACGGATTGATTTCCAAACCCGGTTGCCGGGTTGCCGTCCGGGTGATAGCCGCTGACGAAGAGCAGATGATTGCCCGGACCGTGCTGCGTCAGGTGCATGCCGGACGGTCTGTCCTGCCGGTGCCCGGGACCTCCATCTGACGGTTCGGTGGGGAAACACCCCATGGCTCCCCAAGGGGGGTCAGTTACATTCCTTTGGGATTTCCAAATTGTCGACCTGAGTCGCAATTCCAGGGCTTCCGTCGAAGCCTTGGTGAAGCGAAAACCCAATAAGAAAGGGAAAAAACCATGTTAATCAGCATTAAAGACGTTCACGGATACAAGCTGTCCGGGACCGACGGCGAGGTGGGAACAGTCAAGGATTTCTATTTTGACGATCAGTTCTGGACCATCCGCTATCTGGTGTCGGATACCGGCCACTGGCTTTCCGGACGCAAGGTTTTGATCGCCCCCTACGCTCTCGGCACCGTCAACCAGCGGGATGAATCCGTGGCCATTGATCTGACGAAATCACAAATCGAGGGAAGCCCGTCCCTCGACAGCGACAAGCCGGTGTCCCGGCAATTTGAAGATGCCTATTATGGCTACTATGGATGGCCGACCTACTGGAGCGGCCAGAATCGCTGGGGATCTTATCCTTACATCCTTCGCGGATCCGAAAAATGGCGGACTGCTCCCCAGAATGGCAAATCGTGGGATCCCCATCTCCGCAGCATCGGTGAGGTGACCGGTTACCATATTCAGGCGGCGGTCGGGGAAATCGGGCATGTTGCTGATTTCATT
>CAIPFS010000567.1 GCA_903864375.1 uncultured Verrucomicrobiota bacterium | reverse complement strand
GCGGCCTGGATGGGTCAAGCGGGGCTTCTGCTGGCCGAGGTCCCACTGAACTGGCAAAGCCATCCCGGGTATCGAGTGGCCCGTTTGCCAGTGGTCGCCGACCATGCCCCTGGCTTCCAGCGGCTTCCCTCCGCCTCCACGTGCGTCACGTTTACGAACCTATTAACCGAAACACGGGTTCGCCAAAACCGAATCCTTGACAACGGTTCCGGGGTTGCACTGGGAGACATCGATGGGGACGGGCGTTGCGATATCTACCTGTGCAGTCTTGCCGGGGACAACCGGTTGTATCGGAATCTTGGGGATTGGAAGTTCAAGGACATCACCGGGGAGGCCGGCGTTGGCTGCTCCGGGCAGGCTTCGACAGGGGCGGTCCTGGCGGATATCGATGGAGACGGGGATCTGGATCTGCTGGTCAACTCCCTTGGCGGGGGGACCCGGCTTTTCCTGAACGACGGACGGGGGCGCTTTCATGAGAGCATTGAATCAGGACTCGTTCCTCATGGCGGGAGCCATTCGCTGGCGCTTGCGGATATTGACGGTGACGGGTTTCTGGATCTCTATGTGGTGAATTACCGCGGCAGCACCTTCAAGGATTCAGAGATGTCCACCAAGGTTCGTTTGCGAAGCGTCAACGGACGGCTGACGGTTCCGCCAGAGCATGCCGACCAGTATCTTATTGCTCCAACCCCATCCGGCGATGCCTTGATTGAAGTGGGGGAACCGGATCGTCTTTATATCGGTGATGGTAAGGGTCATTTTACAGAACAACCCTGGAACTCGGGACGATTTCTCGACGGTGAGGGGGCTGCACTCCGCGAACCCTTGCGGGATTGGGGATTGTCGGCCCAGTTTCGAGACATCAACGAGGATGGATTTCCGGATCTTTATGTCTGCAACGATTTCTTTTCCCCGGATCGTGTGTGGTTCAATGATGGACGGGGGCATTTTCGCCCGGTCCCCCGGTTTTCCGTGCGCAAGAGTTCGTTCGCATCGATGTCGGTTGAATTTGGCGACCTGAACCGGGATGGATATGACGACTTCCTGGTTGTGGACATGCTGGCGCGCCACCACACGAACCGGATGGTTCAGCGGAGCAATTTTGAACTGGAACCCATTCCCTGGTGGGGATGGCCATTGGATCGCGAAGGAATGACAGCGAGACCGCAGGTATTTCGAAACACGCTTCAGGTCAATCGTGGTGATGCGACCTTCATGGACACCGCCTACTTTTCAGGAGCTTTTGCCTCGGATTGGTCCTGGGGTTGTCTATTCCTTGATGTCGATCTGGATGGTTATGAAGACATTCTTATTGTCAATGGCCACGGCCACGATTCGACGGACTCTGACGCACTCCGGGCCGTCGGACGGTCTGCGACAGGCACGTCCGGGACGCGGTTTCCAATTTTAGCCCCATCCCATCCTGCGTATCGGAATCTTGGGGGAATGAGATTTGAGGAGGTGGGTAAGGAATGGGGATTTGACTGGAAGGGGGTGTCGCAGGGGATGGCGGTCGGGGACTTGGACAACGACGGGGATCTGGACGTGGTGATCAACAACCTGAACGGGGAGGCGAGTGTGTTGAGGAACG
>CAIPFS010000566.1 GCA_903864375.1 uncultured Verrucomicrobiota bacterium | reverse complement strand
ATTCCCTATGAGGGACAGCTGACCATTTCGTTGAAGCCGTCCGACATATCCACCCCGCCGGCGGCCCATCGCTTCTTCCGGGCCATCAAACCTTGATCCGGACGGCGCCCACAGATGTGAGACCATTATGAAGAATTCATGGAGGCCGGTGAATCGCGAGGTCCTGTATGCCGTTGCCTCCATTCTTTGCGGGTTGACGGCTGTTGCACTACCCGACCCCAACCGTCCCAAAGCTGTCTCCGCGCTGGCGGTGGCACGTCAACCGGCCTCCGTCAATCCGGACGAGCTCGTTCATGACCTCGCCCGCGTGCTCGGACAACAGGTCCTGTCGAGAGATTCAACAGGACAGGGGGCAATGGCGGCAACGCCGGCTCAGCCGACCGAGGCGTTAAAGCAGCTTGAACGTGACGGGCCGGTGGTGGCCCATTTCCATCAAAATGGCACTCTTTCCCAGCTAAAGCGGTCCCGACTTCAACCCGCCCTGGTCGGGCCGCCGCGTCCAGGGCTCGAGCAGGATGAAGAAACCGTTCGAGCATTCTTCAACCTCCATCGCGAACTGCTCCAGATTCGCGAACCTGACAGCGAGCTGGTCCTTCGGAAACGGGATTTGGATACCGATGGCAGGCATCATTTGCGCTTTCGACAGGAATTCCACGGTCTCCCCGTCTGGCCCTCGGAATTGATGGTGCACCTCGATTCTGAAGGCAGCGCAGAGCTTCTCGACGGGGCCTTTGTTCCCACCCCCGGCGTGGACACCAACGCCGTCTGGACCGCCGCCCAGGCCGTATTGCAAGCCCGGAGCCGGGTGGCCGGCGGAGCGCCAGGGAGCGCCGGGGAACCGGAACTCATTATTTATAGCCCGCAGAATCGACCGGCCCGGCTGGCATGGAAATTCGACCTCACCGTCAATGCAGCCCGGGCATGGAATTGCATCGTCGATGCCCGCGACGGCACGGTGTTGGACGCCTTCTCCCTGGTGACCGAGGGCGCGGTGACAGGCTCGGGCAAGGACGGACTCGGAATCACCCGCCCCCTCCATCTCTGGCAATCCGGATCGACCTACTATCTGGAGGATACATCCAAGCCGATGTACGACCGGACGTCTTCACCACCCAACCCCGATACCACCCGCGGTGCGATCATCATTTGGGATTCCCATGAGACCCCGGCGACCAACGACCCCACCGCCACCGATAATTTCCTGGGAAACCCGCTGGTGAGCACTTCCGTGGGTGCGGTGAGCGGCTGGGTCCCGGACGCCGTGGGCGCCATGTACGGGTTGGGAGCGACCTACGACTACTACCTCCAACGACACAACCGCAATTCGCTCGATGGTGCGGGGAGCTCCATCCGGGGCGTCGTCCGGGTGGGGATCAACTGGCGCAACGCTTTCTGGACCCAATCGTATAAACTCATGGTCTTCGGGGACACGCTGCCCGACGGTCTCGACGTCTGTGCCCACGAACTCACCCATGGTGTCATCTTCAGCACGGGCGATGGTGGAATCTTGAACTACCACGATCAGCCCGGAGCCCTGAACGAATCGCTGGCGGATATTTTCGGAGAGAACGTGGAGGCCGCCACCCGCGGCTCGAATGATTGGCTCATGGGTGAGGACACCGTGCTTGGGGCAATCCGCAACTTCATCAACCCCGGTCTCATTCACTTCGGCAACAATCCCTATCCGTCCAGGATGAGCGAGTTCTATGCGCTCGGAACCGACCAGGATCATGGCGGCGTGCACATCAATAGCAGCATCATCAATCACGCCTATTACCTTCTCGCCGCCGGTCTCAATGGGGCCATCGGCATTCCCGATGCGGAAAAGATCGTCTACCGGGCGATGAACCTCCATCTGGCCAAGGAATCCCAGTTCATTGACTTTCGCCACGCCTGCACCGCGTCGGCCGGGGAACTCTTCGGCGCCAATTCGACCCAGGTCGGAAAGGTGGGTGAGGCATTCGATGCGGTTGAAATCGTCGATGCCCCGTCCACCCCGCCTCCGTCGACCATCCCGGTGGTGGATTCGGCGGACTCCGGCCTTTTTCTTCGCTTTGATCCCCTCGCTGGATTGGCAGGACAGTACGAACTTTTCCGTCGCGAAGCTGCACAGCAAGACCCCGAAGACGGGACCTTTATCGACACCGTCCATTACCTGGCACCGGAACGGGTCTCCGTGGCGGGCAACGGAAAATTTGTGTTTTACGTCACCGACGACAACGACTTTGGCGTGGTGAACACCGATGGCACCGCGGGCGAATTGGGGGGATTCTCCGGCAAAATCCATTCGCTCGGCATGACCCCGGACGCCACCGAATTTGCCTTCGTGTTTCTCGACTCCACCGGGAACCCGACCAACGTCCTTGGACTCGTCAACCTGGCGACCAGCCAGACGAAGACCATCAAGCTGTACGGTCTGGATAGCGAAGGAAAGAAGCTCGATATCATCCGATACGCTGACGTTCTGGCCTTCAGCGCCGACGGAAAAACCCTCGTTTACGATGCCTATTCCGAATTTCCCACCTCGACTGGAGCCACCTTTACGGGATGGACCATCTATGCCCTAGATTTGGCAACGACCAACATCACCGCCCTGGTCACCCTGGATGGCGATTACGATTTTGGGAATCCGTCCCTCGGGAAAAAGAACAACCGACTGGTCGCCTTCGAGGTGATTCAACGGAAGACGCAGATTTCCAGTCTCCAGACAATCGATCTCTTCAGTGGCAAAGGAGGAGACATTGGGTCCCTCGGTACACCGAACTCCTTCGGAAAACCGTGCTACTTCGGCGATGATTCCGAGGTTGCCTTCGCCTTTCCGGATAGTTCGACCGATTCCGGCTACAGTCTGGCGGGTCAACCCATGGATGCGACCGGCATAAACCCCCAGGGAAACCCGGTCCTATTGGTCAAGGATGCCGACTTCCCGGCTGTCTATCGCCGGGGATACTTCAATCCCAGCAATTCGCTTCCGACGGTCCGTTTGACCCAACCGGCGCCCAACCAGTCCTATCCAGCATCCACCTCCATCACGCTCCGGGCAGAGGCCCAGGACAGCGATGGAGCCGTGGACCGCGTCCAATTCTTTGCGAATTCGACCAAGCTGGGTGAATCGACTCGGGCTCCGTATTCCCTGACCTGGCCGAACATGCCCGCAGGACGCTACAACCTGACGGCACGAGCCATCGACAACCTGGGAGGAACAACCGACACCGCGCCGGTGACGATCAGCGTGGGTGGGACTGGAGCCCCGCCGACCCTCTCGCTACCCGGTCTGGCCGCCAGCCATTTTCAAGTCCGATTGGATGGCGAAGCCGGTGCCATTTATCAGGTCCAAAAATCGTCCGACCTCATTCATTGGACCCCGGGCACCCTGCTGACCAACCTCGCCGGCCAGGTGCTCTACTCGGACCCATCGACCGCATCCGGTCCCCGTCAGTTCTACCGGGCCGTACCACGATAGCAGGATGATACTGATTACAGAAGAATAGGTATACCCTTACCTTAAGGCGTGCGAAAGCGATAATAGTCTCCGGTGTTCTTTACCACCCCCGGATCGACAAAGTAGGAAGAGCCCCCGATTAGCGTATTGGTGCTCACTGCCACCCAAGGCCCTGCATCTAGGTTCGTGAATTCCTCCACAACGACTTTGATATTTGGGGTGCCGCTGATATTGAACCCGAACCGGCCATTGGTGATGCCAAAACGAGGGTCTGCCGGTGATGCAGTCGGATTCCACAGGAGCACCGGACTGAAGACGTAGGTAAAATCCCATCCCACAGTGTCTGGAAGAAAATAGACGTTCGGGTTCGCGTTATTGAATATGTACGATCCAACATCTGGATCATCTCCCTCGAATGTAACATCATTCAGTCCGATACAGGCACCGAATGCGTAGTCCCCAATACTGGTAACGCTCTTGGGGATGGTCAGGCTTGTCAGACCGGAACAACCGGAAAAAGCATATTTTCCAATACTTGCGACGCTGTTTCCGAACTTCACGTTCTTCAGTCCCCAACACCCTTCGAAAGCATCATCTGCGATCTCGGTGACCCCATTTCCAATCGTCACGGTCGTAAGGCCAATGCACCCTAGGAACGCATTTCCTCCAATGGTGTGCACAACATCGGGGACCATACAACTTGTCAAGGCGACACATCCACCGAAGGCACCGCTTCCAATGT
>CAIPFS010000565.1 GCA_903864375.1 uncultured Verrucomicrobiota bacterium | reverse complement strand
TGAGGACGTTGCCGACCTCAAGGACTCGCCCGCCTGCGGCTCCGGCCACCAGGCTCTCTCCGATCGGTACCTCGATCATTCTTTCGCCCACCCACGTCATGTTGTAGCGATGGTAAAAACAGGAAAATGGCTTTCCCCGCCAGGTGAACGATTCGGGCCTCAGGACGGGCAGGATGACGGGTGCAAAAGCAACCCGCAGGGGTTTGAGCAACAACTCACTCCAACCAAAACGCCGTGCAAACCAAGCGATGCGCCCGGTGAGTCCGGCGTACAAGTGACTGCCCATGAGATCGATCGTGTGGCGGTGATTTCGACATGGCAAGCCATAACTGCCGTCGCAGGACCGGTGGGCAACAGCCCACCGGTCCAGGGGAGCGATGGTGAGGGGCCGAGGCCGACTACGGTCCTGCCGGGGTGATGTCCACCACCCGGTAGAGCCGGCCGGGAGCTGCATGGGTGTCATCGTAAAGCTTCTGAATCTCTCCGTTTCCAATCACCGTCCCTCCAATATTCGTCCAGGGACCATTGGCCTTCAAATCCCAGGATTGAGGTTGATAGATTCGACCGGTGGTGGATTTCCACCAGAATTCGACAAGGGTGTTGATCCCGGCTTCGCTCCAAGGTTGGGAGGGGCCAAACGCATCCAATTCCATGACGCGGACCCCATTGTAGAAATTGGAGGCGTACGGTGTGAATTCCGCCCGAAACTCCTGGGCCGTGACCGTGGGGATCGTTTCTGAAAGCACCAGACTTGGCGTGTGATGCAGAAAGGTGAACGGATGGGAGGGAGTCACATCCGCCAGGACCAAATCAAAGTCGGTGGCACCGGGGGATTTCGCGAGAAGGCGAAATCGGGCGAAATCCCGCTGATTGCCAAATTGGGGTCCATCCCCGGAACTAAAGAGTTCATAGTGATCGATGGTGACCGGTGCCAGGGTCCGCCATTCGATAAAGCCGATATGCGTCGTCGGAAATCCGTCGGCGAAAATGAAATCACCGGGCTCAGGGGAGCGCGGTCTCAGGTTGCCACCAAAGATATCCTCAGGGGCATAAGCATTTTGGGACGCACTGGGGGAACTCCGGACAACGATGGTGCCACGGGAAATATCCCAAAGGTCATTGGTGGTCCCGTAGGTTAGTGCCGCCCGGGCACTGGACGCGCTGAATGACAAGAGGAGAAAGCAGGCGACAATAAACTGATAGGGAATTTTCATTTTTATAGGCTTTGATGCCCTCCGTTTGAAGTCAAGTGACATTGTCCGGGGCGAATCGAATCTGAATCCCGAACCGGGCATGGGTGGTTAACACCTCCAAATTCGGAGGTGATTCGAGACCCTGAACCGGACGGGCTTGTCGGCGGCGATGAGATGGAGCACAGGTTTCCAAACCTGCCCGGGCGTCGATACGTCGTGGAAGTCCGAACCGCTTCCATTCCCCACGAGCGAAAGCCATTGGCCGTCCGCAGGACCGTTGCGGGCTCTTTCGTAGAGAGGTTCCACCCCCAAAGAGGCCTGTTTTTTGGACTCGCCAGGAACTACGGGAATGGTTAAAAAGAACGGCTTCGGTTTCATTCCGGAGCCGGTTTTTCATCATGCTTACCATTCGAGACCTCAAGATGTCCGTCGGCGGTCGAACCTTGTTCGAACATGCCGCCATGCAGGTCAACTATGGCGACCGCGTTGCCCTGGTCGGACCCAACGGCGCCGGTAAATCCACCCTTTTCTCGTTGATCCTCAAGCAACAACAGGCCGACGAGGGCACCATCGAGCGGGATGAGTGGACGATGATTGGCTACCTGCCGCAGGAAGCGGAGACCGCCGGGAACGAGACGGCGCTCGAAATCGCCACGGGGCGGGCCGGAGAATTGGAACGTCTCGAACACCGGCTCAAGGAACTGGAGGCGGCGGGAACGGTCTCGGGACCCGAGTATCTTGAGACCCATGCCAAGCACGAGGCGCTGAACAACCCCGAGGTCGAGGCCCGGGCGAAGAAGATGCTCGCCGGTCTGGGCTACAGCGAAACCAATTTCAACAAACTGGCCCGGGAACTCAGCGGTGGCTGGGTGATGCGGGCACACCTGGCCCGGTTGCTGGTGATGGAGCCGGACCTGCTCCTGCTGGACGAACCCACCAACCACCTCGACCTGCTGTCGCTGCTCTGGCTTCAGGAGTACCTCAAGAGTTACACCGGGGCGATCCTCATGATCTCTCACGATCGGGAGTTCATGGACGAAATTGCGACCGAAGTGTATGAGATCTCAGAGAAAAAGTTGATCGCCTACACCGGCAACTACACGGCTTATCTGGAGCAACGGGAGGCCAACTACGATCGACAGC
>CAIPFS010000564.1 GCA_903864375.1 uncultured Verrucomicrobiota bacterium | reverse complement strand
AGGCCACCACCGAAAGTCAAACGTCGACCCCGACGAACCCCATCAAAATACCGAATCCCGGTTCCAACCCACCCTTTCCAGCCCGACGATACCCCATGCAGGACCTATGAACCTGCCCCGCCGGGAGTGAAACGATGAGCCAAACCGGGATTCCAATCAAAGTTTACAGACGCAAACGTTGAAGGCAAGAGGCAGTTCGCTTCCCCGTCCGGACCAGTTAGAATCAGTCCATGAAACGTCGTTTGCCGCTGGGCATCCTCCTTGCCCTCGGTCTTGCCACACTCATTGGATGCCAGATGAAAACCCCTCCCGCCACCGGTCTGAATCAAGGCAGCCTGCTTCCCTGCCCCGACTCTCCGAATTGCGTCTGCAGCCAGACGCCCGATGCCGGCCATCAAATCGAGCCCATCTCCTTCTCCGGTGACCCGACCGCCGCACTGGAGCGGATGAAACAGGTCATTCTCGCTGAATCGCGAACCCGCATCGTTGCGGAAAGTCCCGGATACCTGCACAGCGTGTTTACCTCCCTCCTCTTCCGGTTTCAGGATGATGTCGAAATCCTTGTGGACGCACCCGCCCATGTCCTGCACGTCCGTTCTGCCTCCCGTGTCGGCCACTCCGACCTCGGTGCCAATCGGAAGCGGGTGGAGAGGCTTCGAAAGCAATTTATCGAAGCCTCTGCAGGGAAAAAACCGGCAAACTAAATCAACGGGCCTTGAGACGGGGCGGCGTTGGTTTCCGCCTGTAAATAGGCTTGGCAGCCCCTTCCTCCCGGGCCTGTCGTTCAAGACCCTCCTGGGTTCGGGCCGCCGAGCCTCCCCGGGCTTTGGGGCGCCCCGGTGCCGCCTTGGTTTGACTTCCCCGGGAGGATGGGCGGCCGGTTTTACCCGTCGAACGTTCACCCCGCTGTGAGCCCGGCCTCGCCGGACGAGATGAGGACGTCGGTGATCCCGGCGTTTTCTCCCGCAACGGGCGCGCCGGAGCCGGTGTTCCGGCAGCCGGTGCGATCGCTTTTCCAGGAGGCTTCCCCGGACGTTTGACCCGTTCCATTTTCCTTTCCCAGGCCTTCCGCGCCGCGCCCCGGCGCTCGACAGGGGCGTCGGCGGCAACGCCCGGTTGCCGGAATTTTCGGACCGGTTCGATGGTCTTGGGTCGGGATTTGGGGACCAGCATGATGGGACAGCCCTCGAATCCGAATGCTGCCCGCAGTTCGCCCGCGAGGTACTTTTCGTAGGCCGGCGTCAACAAATCGTCCCGATTGAGAAACAAGAGAACGGTCGGGGGCTGCTGCAGGGTTTGAGTGGCGTAAAAGAATTTCAATCGATGCCCCTGACGACTGACGGGTTGTCGCCGATCCACTGCATCCCGGAGCGTCCGGTTCAAAATGGCTGTCGGAACATGCTGTTTGAGCTGTGTCGCCACATAGCGGACAGCCTCCAGCAGCCGGTCCAATTGAAACCCGTCGGTGGCAGAGGTGAAAATCACCGGGGCATAATCGAGGAAAAACAGCTTCTCCTGCACCCATTCCCCAAACTCCGCCAGGGTGGTCAGGCGCCGTTCCCGATCATCCCGATGGGTTTCCTTCCGCCGTTCCACCTCTTTTTCCCGGGCTTCGCGAACCGCTTCCGCCACCAAATCCCATTTGTTCACCACCACAATGCAGGCCCGGTGATGGGAGGTGATCAAATCGGCAATCTTCTTGTCCTGTTCAACGATCCCGTTCTCCGCGTCGAGAACCAGCACCGCGATGTCACAGTTGACGATGGCTTCGCGGGTTCGTTCGGTGGAGAAAAACTCGACGGTATCCTCGACCTTCCGCGCTTTGCGGAGACCCGCCGTGTCCACCAGCACAAACGACTGCCGCACTCCGTCCGTATCCACCTCAAAGGGAACGTCGACGGCATCGCGGGTGGTTCCAGGAATGGGACTGACAATGACCCGCTGCGAGCCTGTCAGGGCGTTGATGATCGACGATTTGCCCACATTGGGGCGTCCCACGATGGCCAGCCGGACGGGCTTCGCCGGACGCTCCGTCCTGGGTCCCGGCGGCACCTCCCCCTCCCCCATGTCCCACTCCTCGCCGCCACCCTCCCCATCGGATTCGGAGGAGGAAGCGGCGGGAGGCGGGGGCGGCAGATGGGACAGGGCGGCCTCCATCAAATCCTCAATTCCCCGATGGTGAATGGCCGATACGGCGAAGAGTCGTGAAAATCCAAGGGCCGAGAATTCGTCGAGTCCGGACTCGGAAGCGGCGGTGTCCGCCTTGTTGACCACCACCAGCACCGGTTTTCCGGCATCCCGGAGACGGCGGGCGACCTCCTCGTCCAATGGGACAATTCCCTCCTGAACATTGACCACGAGCAGGATCACCGAGGCCGATTCTATGGCAATCTGAACCTGTTCGAAGGCCGCCTCTGTGATCCGATCCTCTGCCCGCTCCCCCCGCAACAAACCAATTCCCCCGGTATCCACCAGTGAAAAGGGATGGCCGTTCCACTCGCACTCGGCCATCACCCGGTCCCGGGTCACACCGGGACGGTCATGGACGATGGCGATACGCCGTCCGGCGATTCGATTGAACAACGCCGACTTGCCCACGTTGGGGCGCCCGACAATGGCGATAAGACCCGTCATCCCCCGACATTGAGGGAGGAACGCGCCTCGGCCAAAGAAAAACGCCGAATCTCCTCGGGAACAGCCTTGCGCCGGTCCCCCGAACGACAGCCTACTTCACCGCGAGTTCAAAGGTCACGTCCGCCCCTTTGCCCGCGCCAACCTCGATCTCGGTGCTGGCAGTGCCGGCTTTGAGGTGATCGACCTGGAGTTTGTATT
>CAIPFS010000563.1 GCA_903864375.1 uncultured Verrucomicrobiota bacterium | reverse complement strand
GTTCGACCAACGCCTTCGAGACGGTGGTGGACCGCCTGCTGGCGTCGCCTCACTACGGCGAGCGCTGGGGACGCCACTGGCTCGACTCCGCCCGCTACAGCGACACGACCGGGCACGGAGGGGATGGAGGCAAGCGCTTCCAGGATTATCGCTATGAATACGCGTGGACGTATCGGGATTATGTGGTCAACGCCTTCAACCAGGACAAGCCATGGAATGAATTCCTGATGGAACAACTGGCCGCGGATCAACTGCCGGGCATCGCGACCAACGACACGCGGCTGGCTGCACTGGGATTTCTAACCATCGGGAAACGGTTTGATAATCCGGATGATGTGATTGACGAGCGCATCGATACCATGGGCAAGTCCATGCTCGGTCTGACCGTCGCCTGCGCCCGCTGCCACGACCACAAGTTTGATCCCATTCCCACCGCCGACTACTACTCGCTTCACGGCGTGCTGGCGAGTCTCTACGAGCCGGTGGAGCTTCCGGAACTCCCGTCGGGCGTGGACCGGGAGGATCGGGAGAACTATGAGCGCCGCCTCGCTGAGCTGGAGGCAAAAAACCGCACGGTCTTCTACGAATTCTATTCCCGTCGCAATCCCCAATTTCTGCGACATCCGGCGGGCTATCTGCTGGTGGCGGCGGCCAAACCGAGGTCGATTGAACGTCAGACTCTGGCCCGGGAATTCATGATCTATCCCGAGGATCAGGAGATGATGAAGGCCATCAAGCTCAACGACGATCATCCGGTGCTGGGGCCGTTTTCCCGATTGAGCAAGCTTTCCACCAATGAGTTTGCCGCCCGCGCCCCTGAAGTGCTGGCCCGTGCGCTGACGGATTCCAAGGTCCCGGTCAACCGGCTGGTCTCGGAAGCTCTGACCGGGATGAAACCGCGGTCCCTTGTGGAGGTGGCCCGTGCCTATGAAAACCTGCTGACCAAATACCCGCTGGAGGCCCTGGCCCTGGCGCAGTTGAGAAGCAAGGGAGGGGCCGTGACGAATCTGGACGATCCAGCCGTCACTGAACTGGTCCAAACCCCGTTCTATATTCCTGTGGCCTCCGAACTGGCCACTGTGGAACAGCAGGAGGCATTCTTGAACGGTCCCGTGGGTCGGAAGGCCTGGCACGGTCCCCCTCAATTCGAGCCCCGCACCTTCGACGCCTTCAAGTTTTCAGAGATCAACCAACTCCGGTTGACCCACCCCGGGGCACCGGGGCGTGCGATGGTCGTGACGGACAAACCCAAGCCCTCGGACAGTCACATCTACATCCGGGGCAGCCGCAACAAACAGGGGCCGGTGGTGCCGCGACGCTTCCTGGAAGTGTTGTCTGGACCCGACCGGCAGCCGTTTCGTGCCGGAAGCGGTCGCCTGGAATTGGCCCGGGCGGTTGCCGACCCGCGGAATCCCCTCACCGCCCGGGTGGCGGTCAACCGCATCTGGATGCATCACTTTGGCCGGGCGCTGGTCAACACACCGGATGATTTGGGGAACATGTGCGAGGCACCGTCCCACCCCGAACTGCTGGATTTCCTGGCGGCGTCCCTGATTGAAGGCGGATGGTCGGTCAAGAAGCTTCATAAGATGATTCTCCTTTCCGCCGCCTACCAGCAATCGAGCGACGAGAACCCCGTCTACGGCCTCAAGGATCCCGACAACAAACTGGTCTGGCGAAGCCCTCTGCGGCGGCTCGACTTTGAATCCATCCGCGACTCACTGGTGATGCTGACAGGGAAGATGGATCTCAGTGTGGGAGGAAAGCCGGTCAATCTGAGTGAGGAACCCTACAGCTACCGACGGAGCATCTATGGCTACGTCGACCGGTTGCACGTGTCGGACCTGCTTTCCCAATTTGATTTCAGCGATCCTGAGATGGCCAATTCCAGGCGGATTTCAACGGTGGTGCCGCAGCAGGCCCTCTTTTTCCTCAACAATTCGATGACCGTCGACGCGGCGCGGCACCTGG
>CAIPFS010000562.1 GCA_903864375.1 uncultured Verrucomicrobiota bacterium | reverse complement strand
CGGTTATCAGCCAGTCGACAGCCATCCCTGAACCGGGGGGGGGACCGGAGCTAAACTGAATAGTCGAGATAGACGGTTTTGGTGCGTGTGTAGAAATCGAGGGCTCCGGCACCTTGCTCGCGAAAGGTGTCGGTGCTGGATTGCTTGACTCCGCCGAAGGGTGCTTGAAGTGCCAGTCCGGTGCTGATCTGGTTCACCTTGACCACGCCGGCCTCAATTTTATCGACGTATTCCAAGGCCCGCTTGAAGTCGCGGGTGACCAGGGAGGCGGAGAGTCCGACATCGAGCCCGTTGGCCACCGACAGGGCTTCCGTAAAGTCAGCGACGGCGATCACGGCGATTACGGGGCCGAAGACTTCCTCCCGGGCGATCCGCATGGAGGGCGTGACCTGATCGATGACCGTTGGTTCCATGAAAAGGCCATGGGCCAGGTCGCCATCGGTCAATCGACGGCCACCCGTGACCAACCGGGCCCCTTCGTTTTGGGCGATGGAAACGTAGTCAAGGTTGCCCTGAAGCTGTGCCTCGCTGACGGCCGGGCCGATATCCACACCGGTGGTCAGGCCGGAACCCACTTTCCAGGTCCGGGCCTTCGAAACCAATTTTTCAGTAAATGCCGCGGCTACGGATTGCTCCACGATGACCCGGCTGGTGGCGGTGCAGGCCTGACCCGTCAGTCCGAATCCGGCCCGGGCCACCAGGTTGACGGCAAGGTCAAGGTCGGCATCCTCCAGCACGATGGTGGGATTCTTACCGCCCATTTCGAGCTGGGTCCGAACCATCCGCGGAGCGAGCGCCTGATAGAGCCCGTGACCAACGGCGTAGCTGCCGGTGAAACTCACGGCTTTCACCGCCGGATGAACCGCGATGGAATTTCCGAAGGCCCTGCCTTCCCCGGTGATCACGTTCAAGGCACCCGCCGGGAGGCCGGCCTCCTGAAGTGCCCGGGCCAATTCCAGAGCCAATGCCGGGGCCTGGGAGGCGGGTTTGAGCACCACCGTATTTCCTGCCAGCAGGGCAGGGGCAAGTTTCCATGCGGGTATGGCAATCGGAAAGTTCCACGGCGTTATCAAACACACCACCCCGAGAGCCTCCCGTTTGGTCAGAAGCAGATTCCCTGGAAGATCATGGGGAATGGTCTGCCCACCCACGGTGTAGCTGAGTCCACCAAAGAATCGGAAGATATCGACTGCCCGTTGGACCTCTCCGGTGGATTCGGCGAGGGTTTTTCCCTCCTCCCGGGTCAACAACTCCGCCAGTTCCGCTTTGCGGGACTCGAGTAATTGCGAGGCCTTCGAGAGGATACGACCGCGAGCCACGACGGTGGTGGCGGCCCACTTGGGAAAAGCAGTCCGGGCGGCCTCCAGTGCGGCGTGGACATCTTCGGCGCCACCGGCGGCGTATTCTGCCACCACCTCGCGGAGATCGGCGGGATTCCGGGTTGAAAAGGTTCCAGCCGACGTCGATGGCGCCCATTGACCATTGAGGAAGAGCGAATACTGCTTCATGAATGGAGGGTAGCCGGCCTCGGTATGAGTGTGAATCTCCAAAACGCCGGGAGGACGGTGGGCTGTGGATCTCCGGAATCCCGGGACTTCAGAACTCCCATCCGGCGTCGGGCCTGAGTTGGTTATTCATCCGTTCATCCACCGGCAAACACCGGTTTAAATCCAGCCTCGGTCAGGATGCGGGCCGCTTCATCCCGGCGATCTCCCTGGATTTCAATCTGACCGTCCTTGACCGTGCCACCGGTGCCGCAACTTTTCTGGATGGCCTTGGCCAGTGATTCGATTTCGGGATGTCCGATGCCGACGAACCCCCGGATGACGGTGACAATTTTTCCACCTCGATGGGCCTTCTCCCGGACAATGTCGACCCGGCCACGGCTCTTGGGTGGCTTGGGCGCTGGAGGGATCCTGGTTTCCGGGGGCGGCTCCGGCGGGGCCGGGGGAAGACCCTCCACACTGAGGTGGGCGAAGGGATTCTGGCCGAACGGCGTTACTTCCGGATTCTGTTTTTCAGTCTTTCGCTTCATCGGACTTCTCCAGCGTATCTGCTCTCGGCGAGCCAGAAAAGACGGTTTCGGCTCGAGTTGGGACGGTAGGGATTGGTGCCCCATCCCGGTGCGATCTGAAGGGTGCCGGGTTACACCGTCGAGACGGGTATTCCGATCAAGCCGTGTTCAATGCGCGCGGGAGCGTGAACCAAAAGGATGCCCCCTGACCCGGCACGCTTTCGACCCCGATTTTACCTCCCTGCGACTCAATGGCCAATTTGCAAAACGCCAGGCCGAGCCCGATGCCGGAACGACTTTGCCCGGTGCCCAGTTGGCGGTACTTTTCGAAAATGGTCGCCTGAAATTCCGGCGGGATTCCCGGACCCTGGTCGGAAACCACGACACGGACGTCGTGCATTCCGGCTTCAATGGTCAGTTTGATTTTCAACAAACTGCCGCCCCATTTGATGGCGTTTTCGACCAGATTCATCAGCACGCGTTGGGTCAAATCGACATCAAAACGGGCCAGGGCGAATTCTGCGGGGACGGGTTTAAAATCGATGAAGTCGATGGCGACGGACAGGGCTTTGACGACCAGCGACGCGACGTGGTTGATGTCATTGTCTCGGATATCCATGGGCATCTGCCTGGATTCGAGCCGGCTCAGGTCGAGCATCTTTTTCAACATGCCGTTCAGCACCTGGACCTGATTTGAAATCTGTTCCAGGGCGTTCGGATATCTCACCGGAGTCGGCGGCACCACCTCCCTGAGTGTGTGAAGCCCCAACTCAATCAGGAAAAGAGGGGATCGCATATCGTGGACCAGCATGTGGACCAACGAATCTCGCATCAATTCGAGTTCCACCAATTGGTGGTTCCGGATGGCGAGTTCCTGCTTTTGCCTTTGGAGCTGGATGTGGGTTTTCACCCGGGCCTCCACCTCGGTCATGTTGAACGGCTTGGTGATGTAGTCCACACCGCCTTCGTCAAATGCCCGGACCTTTTCTTCCATGGTGGTCACGGCGGACAGGAACAATATTGGGACACCTACAAGTTGGGGGTCCAACTTGAATTGACGGCAGACGGCGAAGCCATCCATTCCCGGCATCATGATGTCCAGCAGCACGATGTCCGGAAGCCATCGACGTGCGACCGTCAAAGCCTGTTGTCCGCTGGTGACCAGACGGGTTTGATATCCGGTTGCCGAAAGCATCTCATCCAGTAGCTGGAGATTCGCCGGTGTATCATCGACGACCAGGACATTGGGGACCGGTATGTCGATCGGATTAGAGGTCGAGCTGTTCATCCGACATTTCCCTCCGGGCGATTGGGCCATAGAATCGCTGCCTGGAAGCCACCGGAGTCCAGCCGACCGAGGCTCACTTGAGCCCGGGTCCGTTGAGCGATCAGTTGAACGATGGCTAGACCCAGTCCGAGACCCTGTTGTTCCCGTGTTTCCCGTTGAAACTGCTGAAAGGCCTGAATCTGCCGCAACTGCTCGACCGTCATTCCCGGACCGGAATCGATGCACTCGAAGCGGGTTTTACCTTCCCGTGATTGGAGCGTCAGCCGGACAGGGCTTCCCGATGGCGAGAACTTGAAGGCGTTGTCGAGCAACTCCCGAACACACACGCGAAACAGGTCGGACTCGATCCATGGATGGACGTCTTCCAAATCGAGAAGAAGGTCGGCTGAACGGGAGGACTCCCGGGCAAGGGCAAGGCTATCACTCGCGACCAATTGACAGGCCGGCAGACCATCCCAGGGATCAGGTGAATTTCCTTCCAACGTCCGGGTTTTTGTCAGGTAGGCATAAAGCTCCAGGCGTTTGACCACCATTGCCAGACGCTCGGTCCCGTCCTTGAGATAACCCATGACAGAACGAAACCCTTCGGTGTCGGCCTCTGCATGATATTGCTCCAGGAGTTCTGCCGCTGGTCCAATGACTCCGAGAGGGGTGCGGATCTCATGTCCCAATAAGCGCCCCAATGCGACGGAATGTTCCGTGAGCCGGTCCTGATTCCGCCGCTTGGTCAGGGCAGCCATCTCGCAACGCTTTATGACAGCCCGGAGGAGGTCCGGCACCGCCACCGGTTTGCAGAGATAGTCCTGGGCACCGGTTTCCATCCCCAACCGGATGTCTGCAGCCCGGGTTTCGCCCGTCAAAAGAATCACCGGAATATCCGCGAGGTCGGGTTGAGAATGAAGGGTCTCCACGACTTTCAAGCCACTCATATCGGGCAAACGGATGTCGCACAGGATCAGGTCCGGTTTCAACTCCCCAGCCATTCGGATGCCCTGTTCTGCGGTCCCGGCGTCGGCCACCCTGAATCCTGCCCCTTCCAATGCCATTCTAACGCCCAAGCGGATGGCGGACTCATCGTCGATGATTAAAACAAAGACCACGGATGACATTGGACGCACCTACATCAATATCCAATCAGATTCGTTTCGTGCAAAACTTCGAAAATGCAGTAAACGATAGTTTTTTGTCCACCGACGCCGGAAT
>CAIPFS010000561.1 GCA_903864375.1 uncultured Verrucomicrobiota bacterium | reverse complement strand
GCGCGGATTCCTCACCCGCACGGGCGTCATCACATAGTGCAAGCGAATGTCATGGGGCTCCAGAGGAACTTTTGGAACAATCTGCTCTTCGAAACCGATCCCGCAGCGGATGCCCCGGGTTCCTCCGAGGAGCCAGCGATCGTAATGCCCTCTACCCCGCCCCAGGCGACCTCCCTCCTCGTCAAAGGCCACTCCCGGCACCAGGACCCAATCCAGATCGGCAGCGGCAACTTCTGCGCAGGCTTCCGAGGGTTCAAAGACCCCAAAGGCACCGGAGATCAACTGGGTATCGGGATGATCAACCCCGCGCCAGACGTAATCCCCTGCCCTTTTTCGAAAGGCAGGAGCAGCCACCCGGACACCCCGGCGGATCAGCTCCCGCCAGATGGGTTCCACGTTCAATTCCAGTCCAAAAGACCAAAAGAGTCCGACCCGGCGAACGTTCCGCCACTCCGGGCATTGAAGGAGCCAGCCCAGGACCGCCTCGCCCGCCATGGCTCGCGTTTCCCCCGAAATACCCTTCAACCGCCTCGTGACCTCGATGCGAAGGGCCGACTTTTCATCTGGGACATTCATTCCAGGGTCAATCCGGCCATCAGCGTGACTCGAAGTCGCGAGCGATCCCGCCCTCGTGCCGCACCGGGCGGGCACCCTCCAGAAACTCGTTGAAGGAACCGCCCAATAGCCGGTGAACGTCCCGTTCCATTTCGACATCGGTGGGGACCCATCCGGAAGCGGCCAGCCGGGTGTACGCCTGAGTCAGGCAGTCGACGAGGACAACACGGGAATGCTTCCATTTATAAATCAACTGATCGAGCACCCGGGAATCGCTGTGCTGGAACGTGAATGAGGTGCCGAGCAAATCGAGGCGCAGGGTTGTCGTTTCCTCGATCAGTTGGGGGGTGTTGTTGAACCACCAGCAGCCAAACGGATGGAGATTCGGAAACTTGCGGGCCAGAATCACCAGCTCCTGCTGGCATTCCCGGCTCAGACAGGTCACCAGAAACCGGTTCTCCGGAAAGCACCGGCATAACGACGCCAGCGCCGTCAAATCCGCCTGCCCAACGCCGTCCCCGGCCATCCGCAACCGGGGGTTCACCCCCCGACGAACCCCCATCATCATCGCAAAGGCCTGTCCATGGTCCCGGCAATGGGGAAGCACGGCCTTCTCCAAAATCCAGGCGGAATCGGTCTCCGCCGGAAAGGCAAACTCCGGCGGGGTGGACACCATGCAGTAGCGAGACTCAATCCGACGGGTCCAATCCTCCAGAAAACGACGAATGGCGGTGACGGCAGCGTCATTCAGGCTCTCGCCAGGGTCATACCCCTGTTCCTTTAGCGTTAACCGGGCTTCCCGCCAGTTGAGCAGCAACGGATCGATCCGCAGGGCTCCGACAAACCGCGGGTCGCGCCGGGGTGTTCTCTGCCAGTAAACGGTTTCCTCCGAATCAAACGGGGAATTGGTCATGCAAACCGACTCAACCCCAGCCACTTCCAGCACCTGTTCCACATGCTGCTCCGGGGTGCGAAGGGAAAACCACTGGCGAAGCAGGGCCAGGTCCCCGGACCGGGGATCCAGTCCCAGACTGTTCAAAGTGGTGATGACGCCACGGGCAGCTTCGCTCAACGGGGATTGCGCGACGAAAAGCCGGTTCCAGATCCATTCAGCCTGTTGGGAGGTCGACGCCGACCAGAAGCGGTCATAGTCCCAGGGGCCCGAACGAAACGATTCGCTCACCAGGTAGTGGTAGACCAGCAATTCGTCGATGCCCCATTTCAGCAGGGAATGAAACCCGGGGTCGTAAAGATGGGTGTGGATGTCCGCCACGCGCGCCTGCGAGACGACGCGTTCGACCCGGCTGAAAAGTTGTGAGCCAACCTGCACGATGAAAGTGTATCCGGGCATCGCTGTTCCGGAAAGTCCGGCGTGGGCAGGCCTTCCGACCAATGGCAGCGGTTCCTATCGCTACCGAGGTCACCCACAGCCCGATGCCATGTTCATCGCTATTGTCCGAGTCACAACCGGTCGGTTCATCAGCATTCTCACGACCGAGGTGCCTTTAGAGCGGGAGGGGTGATGATCGCTGCAATGATTTGGGACTTGTCCCGCAGTGGCGGGACATCCCTCCGTTGGATGTCCCTCCTTCGTAGGGATTTGCGTCCGGATGGACGCGCTCCTGCAAGTCCCCCGATCGATTTCGAATACCGTTGCCGGCGCGCGACCTCGCCCGTTCGTCCGGCAGTCCTGACTTCGAAACAAGACATCGGGAAAATCCACCTTTAAAAAGGGTGGATTCCGCCTTGCGGATATGTCCTCTCCCGGGGAAGTTGCCTCCGGATCAGCTCAACCAAACGCCGAACCGACCGCCCTCATTACCACCTGACTCCATTGCGAACGATATCGTTGGAAGTGGGTGGACGGTGTCACGGGTCGGCACAACCTCTTGAACACCTTGAAAAAGAAAAAAACCATGCGGGCGATTTTCATCAACCCCCACACCCGGACGGTCGCAGAGGCCGAATATGAGGACCGGGACCATCTTCTCAAGCTGCTCGACTGTGAATTTCTGACCTTCGGCCATGCCTTTGCGGGAGACGAACTCGTTCTCGACAACGACTGGCTCGAGAACGCCGGTCAGAAGGACGCGGCCTTCTGGTTCATCAAGGATCCCGATGATGACTCGGTTCATTTCTACAGTGGTAATGCGATCCTGATTGGCGAGGATTCGGGCGAAGACAGCGCGAGTGAATTGAGCCTGGAAACGGTTCGCGAAGCCATCGCCTGGGCCCCCACGGCACACCGCAAGATTTTCGCCGAGATTGCCGAGTCCCTCTTGAATCCAGACCTGGAGGACGACGAGGACGAGGATGACGATGAGTGAGGGATCCCGATAGGTTGGAGGTGGCGTAAACTGAGGCAGAAAGCTGCGGGACGCGGCTGCCCCTTTCTTAACGGGTCAGGGTAAAACCGAGGCGAAGGAGTGTCGGCTGACGTGATGCCATCGACCAAAGGACGGACTGTGCCGCGGGTTGAAACAGCGCCCACTGAAGGCGTCCGGCCCACCGGAGGCGTCGCGAGAAGGTGGCGTCTCAGCTTTGAGCCACCTGAAGTTGTGCCTCAGTCCAGGATCACTCCGACTGAT
>CAIPFS010000560.1 GCA_903864375.1 uncultured Verrucomicrobiota bacterium | reverse complement strand
TGTCCATCCAACCCGGGCTGAAAAACTGCGGAAGGATTTCGACCAGATCGATTGGAGTCGTTAGGTCCGAGGCCACCCCTTTGAAAATCCGCGGGAGGCAGCCGGTATAATACGAGATGACCTTTGACTTGTCCCTCAGTCGATTCGGCGTTGAAGACTGATAGCTTCCACCTATGGTAACGACAGGAAGAAAGTATTTCACCAATGGTTGCGCCTCTGACAACGTAGAACCAGTTGAAATCCGTGCTGCTTCCTCCGATTTCTCATGGCGTCCCATTTTCTGGCGCGAGTATCCCGAATCCGGGTGGTTGAGGCGTTGATTTCGATGAGCCGATGAGCCCGGAGACGGAATTCATTGACGCGATTTTTCCGAATCACTGACACGAAAGAGCCCTTATGAGTGTGACCCAAAGCGAAGTCCCTTCCACAGACCCGTCCGTTCATTCGGCTAACGGCAACGGCCAATGCCCGTTCACCGGAGGCCTCCTCAAACAAAGTGCCGGAGGCGGCACCCGCAATCGGGATTGGTGGCCCAACCAATTGCGGGTGAACATCCTCCGACAGCATTCCGACAAGTCCAATCCGTTGGGCAAGTCGTTCAACTACGCTGAAGAATTTAAGAGCCTCGATTTGGCTGCCGTCAAAAAAGACATCTATGCCGTCCTGACCACCTCGCAGGACTGGTGGCCGGCGGATTACGGTCACTATGGTCCCTTCATCATCCGGATGGCCTGGCACAGTGCAGGGACCTACCGGATTGCCGACGGACGTGGCGGTGCCGGCACGGGCTCCCAACGCTTCGCGCCCCTCAACAGTTGGCCCGACAATGCCAACCTGGACAAAGCCCGATTCCTTCTCTGGCCGATCAAGAAGAAGTACGGACGAAAGCTGTCATGGGGTGACCTGATGATTCTGGCGGGAAATTGCGCGCTGGAATCCATGGGATTCAAGACATTCGGTTTCGCCGGGGGACGCAAGGATGTCTGGGAACCCGAAGAGGATGTTTACTGGGGACCCGAGGCGACCTGGCTCGGCGACGAGCGGTACACGGGCGATCGGGACCTGGAGAACCCGCTGGCGGCGGTGCAAATGGGGCTGATCTATGTCAATCCCCAGGGCCCCAACGGGAAGCCTGACCCTCTCGCTGCAGCGAAGGACATTCGTGAGACTTTCGGTCGCATGGCCATGAACGACGAGGAGACCGTGGCCCTGATCGCCGGTGGCCACACTTTCGGCAAAGCTCACGGTGCCGGCGACTCCGACAAGTATGTCGGACCGGAACCCGAGGGAGCGTCAATTGAAGAGTTGGGGCTGGGCTGGAAAAACAGCTTTGAAACCGGGAACGGGCCATACACGATCACCAGCGGGCTCGAGGGGGCATGGACGACGACGCCCACCCAATGGAGCAACAATTATTTCGATAATCTCTTCAATTTTGATTGGGAGCTCACCCGGAGTCCAGCCGGTGCCTTTCAGTGGAAGCCGAAAAACGAGGCCGGTGCAGGAACGGTCCCGGATGCCCATGATCCGTCCAAGCGTCACGCGCCCATGATGTTCACAACGGACCTGGCCCTCCGTCAGGATCCCATTTATGAGCGGATTTCCCGGCACTTTCATCAAAATCCAGCGGCCTTTGCGGACGCGTTTGCCCGGGCCTGGTTCAAGCTGACCCACCGCGATATGGGTCCGCGCTCGCGGTATCTCGGCGCGGAGGTCCCGGCAGAAGTCTTGATTTGGCAGGACCCCATTCCCGCAGCGACACATCCGATCATCAATGACCAGGATGTTGCGGCGCTCAAATCCCGCATTGCGGCGTCGGGATTGTCTGTCTCCCAACTGGTTTCCACCGCCTGGGCCTCCGCCTCCACCTTTCGTGGTTCGGACAAGCGCGGTGGGGCCAACGGGGCCCGCATCCGCCTGGCCCCGCAACGGAGCTGGGCGGTCAACAACCCCGCCCAACTGACGACCGTGCTCAAGACGTTGGAGGAAATCCAGGTTGCATTCAACAGCAGTCAAACCGGAGGCAAGCAGGTGTCGCTGGCGGATGTGATTGTTCTCGGTGGAAATGTCGGTATTGAGACAGCAGCCAGGAAGGCCGGTCACGAGGTAACGGTTCCCTTCACGCCGGGCCGGAACGATGCCTCCCAGGAGCAGACCGACGTGGAGTCTTTTGCCGTCCTTGAACCCAAGGCCGATGGATTCCGTAACTACCAGAAGACCCGGTATGCGGTGTCGGCCGAGGAGTTGCTGCTCGATAAGGCGCATCTTCTGACCTTGACCCCTCCCGAGCTGACAGTGCTCGTCGGGGGCCTGCGTGTTTTGAATACAAACTTCGACCGTTCCCTACACGGGGTTTTCACCCAAACGCCCGAAACGCTGACCAACGACTTTTTCGTCAACCTGATTGATTTTGGAACCACCTGGAGTGCGGCGTCGCACTCCCAGGATGTTTTTGAAGGTCGTGATCGGGCCACAGGCAAGCTGAAGTGGACCGGCACCCGCGCCGATCTGATTTTCGGATCCAATTCCGAACTCAGAGCCATCTCTGAAGTATATGCCAGTGAAGACGGACGGGAGCAGTTTGTGCAGGACTTCGTGGCTGCCTGGGTCAAGGTGATGAACCTCGACCGTTTTGAGATCGCTTAGAGTCCCAAAAATCATTGGCGATGTCGCTTCAGGCCGCGTGCTCTCACGCGGCCTTTTTCTTTTGGGGGAGGGAGGGGAACCCAGCTGGCCACGACGGGACTGG
>CAIPFS010000559.1 GCA_903864375.1 uncultured Verrucomicrobiota bacterium | reverse complement strand
TGCTGGGTCAACATCATGCCGACCGGCACAACCCATAGCCTGCATCTTCATCCGAACTCGGTCGTGAGTGGCACCTACTATGTGGCTACGCCCAAGGGCTGCCCGGGCCTGAAATTTGAGGATCCACGCCTGGCCAGCTTCATGGCTGCCCCTCCGCGCACCGATGGCTGTCGTCCCATCAATCAGGTCTTTGTCACCTACCCCGCCCAGGTTGGAAATGTCATTCTATTTGAAAGCTGGATTCGGCATGAGGTCGCAACGAATCAAGTGCGGTCCGAACGGATCAGCCTGAGTTTCAATTATCACTGGGCGTAAGCCCGCATCCGAGGTTTTTCCATGTCGCCCCACGCCCTGCAAAAATGCCTCCTCTCCGCGGTCGAGGCCTCGCGCGAGGTCGGCGAATTGTTGCGGGTCAACCGCCTCCGCCGGAAGCGAATCAATCTGACCACCGCGCACGACCTCAAATTAGAACTGGACGTCCGAAGCCAACGAAAAATTGCCCGTCATCTGGCGCAGAATCACCCGGAAATCCCCGTTTTGGGAGAGGAGGAATCCGATTCGTCGCATGCAGACTCCCCGGTACGCTGGGTTGTGGACCCGATTGACGGCACCGTGAATTTTGCCTCGGGTATTCCCCACGCCTGCATCAGTATCGCCCTGGAGGCGAAGACGGACGCCGCGGACGCCGGTTCCTTCGAATCCGTTGTCGGGGTGATCTATGACCCGTTCAATGACGAACTTTGGACCGCCCGAAAAGGCGGGGTAGCCCGTCGGAACAACCGCCCCATCCACCCCAGCACTCATTCCGAACTTTCCCAATCCATGGTTTCGCTCGGATTCGCACAAAGCGATTTGAGCCTGAACACCAGCCTGAGGCACTTCACTGTCCTCACTCCCAGGGTCCGCAAATTGCGCATCATGGGTTCGGCGGCTTTGGCCATGGCATACGTCGCTGATGGACGATTTGATGCCTACCTGGAAGCGGGCCTGAAGCGGTGGGATATCGCTGCGGGTCGCCTCATTCTTGAATGTGCCGGAGGAGTTGCCGATTGCACCCCTCTGCCCGGTGAACATGCTTTCGCCGTCAAATGTCACAATGGACGACTGGGTCCGGAGCTTGCCCGCACGCTCTGACTCTTTCACGATGAACCGATGAAACGGATTCTGGCTCTTGGGGGGCTCTGTCTTGGGCTGGGAGCATCCCAGGCCGGAACGGCTGTCCAATTTCGCACGGTTTTTGGTGACCTGGAGGTTGAACTCTACGATCAGCAAAGGCCCATCACCGTTTCCAATTTTCTCAATTACGTTTATTCAGGTCGTTACACCAATACGTTCTTCCACCGGTTGGTTCCAGGCTTCGTGGTTCAGGGCGGTGGCTTCACGGTGGCCAACCTGGGGACGCCTCAGTCGACCATTTATGACATCCGCGTCGATCCTCCCATCACCAACGAATTCCATTCCGGCCCGCTGATCAGCAATCTGGCCGGGACCCTGGCGATGGCGAAGACTTCGGACCCGAACTCCGCCAACAGCCAGTTCTTTTTCAACCTGGTGGATAATTCAAAAACCCTCGACAGCACCAATAACTCCGGCGGCTTCACGGTTTTTGGGCGATTGATCGGAGGAACAAATCTCCTCGGCCTTTTTAATGGCTTCATCGATTTGGGACTCGTCCCCAACAACCGCCCCGCCACCAACGTGATCGTGGATTTGAACCCCGCACTTGTGGGTGTGGACAGCGGTCCCTTTGGCGAAATCCCCCTGCTGCGCCTCAACACCAATTTTATCACGATCAACACGAATTTCCCGGCGGTTGGCACCAATTTGCGCCCTCAATTGTTTTTTGACCTCACCAACTTCGTCTATGTCGACATCTCCACGCTGAACGTCCACGTCCGTTCACGGCCCATTGGCGGGCTTGAGATTACATGGCAGTCCGCAGTCAATGCGACCAACACGTTGGAATACACGACGAAGTTCCCTCCCTCCTGGCAGGTGGTGACCAATCTGGTCCGCCCTCCGCCCGGAACCAACCGCGTCTTTGATGCCTCGGCGGACTCCAGGCGTTTCTATCGGGTCCGCGTCTCCTACTGAACCCATTCCCCGAACCTTCCTTGTCAAGAATCCACAAGACTTGCCGCCCAGCCACCCTTACGGCACTCTGCCGTCCAATGAGGGTCATCGCATGGCTACTGAGCTCGGCAATCCTGGCGTTGGGACTGCAGGCGGGATCTCTGGTCCGCCTCCAGACGCCACTCGGGGAAATGACGTTCGAGCTGTTTGATGACACAGCTCCCCTGACGACCAGCAACTTCCTGGCCCACGTCAATGCCGGGGACTATCGGGACGGCATCTTCGATCAAATTCTGCCGTTCAATCTTCAGCATGCGGCAAACGCCGGCTGGCTGGGAATTACCAACCGGGGCACGACCTCGGCTGATTTTTTCCAACGGACGTCGACCTCCTCCCTCCCCACGGAGTCCCTCCGCCCGAATGGATATCCGAATTATCCAGGGACACTGGCTGCCCGGATTATTGGCCAGCCCGTTTTTGATCCGACCAATCACACGCTGACGCTGCCCACCGAGTCGTGCCCGCTCCAGTTCGTGATCAACCTGGGATATAATTCCGCCTTCGACCCCTATCCCTGGCTGATTGGCACCAACGGTGTCAATCTGACCGTTCAGCCGCCCAATACGAACCAATACGACGTCATCACCACGAATGCCGTCTGGGTCACCAATTGCGTTGCCGTGACCAATTGCGTGGTCACCACCAATTTCACCTACATCACCAACCGGTATCAATGGGTGCCGAATTACACCACTTTCGGGTTATTGCAGCTGGGCTCCGAAGCCTACTCCCGGCTGCTGTCCTTCACCTATTTCCCTCGAACGCCCGAAACCAACATCCTCATCCCCGAGTTGGTTCTTCCAGCTCCGATTGCATCCACGAACCTCTATTTCCCGGTATTGGAACTCAATCGTTCTGCCATCGAACAAGGTCGGTTTGATTTCAAACAGGTGGTTTCATTCGACATTTCCACAACCACTTCTCCCCGGACCTCCGCACGTCGTCAAACGAACGGTAGCGTCGAAATTTCCTGGGATGGTTGGACCAACGCGGTCAATACCGTTCAGTATACGACCAACCTGCTGGAGTATACCCCCACTCACCCGACGGGAATTTCCTGGTTGACGCTCACCAACGTGAGCAATCCCCACCCGGGGACCAACGTGGTGGTGGACGCCAACGTCGGAACCCGACGATTCTACCGGATTGTCGTCCATTGAAGCTGTCGTCGCCGTGTTCGTTCTCTCCCCGGCCGTGCCCGAAATCCCCGGTCAGGCGTTTGCCCTGACCAGAGATTCCACGCTGGGGTTCGCCTCGTGCGTGACGCGGATGGCAGCGGGTTACCCTCTCTCGTCGGATGCGGAACGGTCGCCGATTCCTTCACCATGATTGCCATCCTTGGAGGGCTCCTCGCGGGTGCAGTTCATGTGATCACCGGTCCCGACCACCTCGGTGCCGTGGCACCGCTTGCCCTTCACGGAAAATACCGCGCGTGGATGGAGGGGATCCGCTGGGGATGCGGCCATTCGGTGGGTGTGCTGTTGGTGGGGATTGCAGCTCTGGTTTTTCGGGAGGCATTTCCACTGGCCCTTCTGTCGGCCGGGAGTGAACGACTGGTTGGAGTTTTGCTGATTGGCATGGGCATCTGGACCTGGCGACAGGCTCGAAAGATCACCATCCACCGCCACATTCACGAGCACGATGGGGTCGCCCATGACCATGAACACCTGCATTTGAGCCGGAAAACCCCCTCCCTACATCGGCATTCCCATGCCGCCATCGGAATTGGGACCCTTCACGGTCTGGCAGGCAGTTCCCATCTGCTGGGGATTTTACCCACGCTGGCCTTTCCCGACCTGAGGGATTCTGCCGCTTATCTGGCGGGGTTTGCCCTCGGTACCATCGTGGCAATGGCGTCATTTGCTTCCGGCATGGGTTGGTTGGCGCATCGGTTTGCCACCCGGGGAACTGCCCTCTATCGCGGGTTGTTGATGAGCTCTGCCGGATTCGCCATCCTTCTCGGGGGATGGTGGCTTTGGACGACTCCCGCCGCGGGCTGACCCCGGCGATACCCGCCGGCGGTTTCACAGCCGACGACTCCCGGCACTTGCACCCACGGGCCGTACCGAACTATCCTGCCGCCGCTGAATTCGATTCCATGAAATCTCCCCTTCATATCGCCGTAACCGGCGCCGCCGGTCAGATTGGTTATTCTCTGCTGTTCCGAATTGCCTCCGGTGCCATGTTCGGTGCCGACCAACCGGTCGTGCTGCACTTGATCGAGGTGGAACCGGCGCTCAAGGCCTTGAACGGCGTGGTCATGGAGTTGGAGGATTGCGCTTTCCCGCTTCTCCGAGGCGTTATTCCCACGTCCCGATTGGAGGAGGGTTTCGCCGGGGTTCATTGGGCATTGCTCGTGGGGAGTGTCCCGCGCAAACAGGGCATGGAGCGCAAGGATCTGCTCGGCATCAATGGTAAGATTTTCACCGGCCAGGGTAAGGCGCTCGCGAGTCATGCCTCCTCCGATGTCCGGATTTTGGTGGTCGGCAATCCGTGCAACACCAACTGCATGATCGCCATGAACAATGCCCCGGAGATCCCTCAAGACCGCTGGTTCGCCATGACCATGCTCGACCAGAACCGGGCGACCGCCCAACTGGCCCGCAAATCCGGTAAACTTGTCGCCGATGTCCGGAAAATGGCCATCTGGGGAAATCACAGTTCGACGATGTATCCCGATTTCTACAATGCCGAAATCGAGGGACGCCCGGTTCCCGCCGTGATCGGAGATGAGGCGTGGCTCAAGGAAACCTTCATCCCCATCGTTCAGAAGCGCGGTGCCGCGATCCTGGAGGCCCGGGGACTGAGTTCAGCCGCTTCGGCCGCCAATGCGGTTGTGGATACGGTACGTGCCCTCACCACCCCCACTGCTCCCGGTGACTACTTCAGCGTGGCCACCTGCTCGGATGGCTCCTATGGAATTGAGAAGGGGCTCATTTACAGCTTTCCGACCCGCTCCGATGGCAACCGATGGGAGGTCATCCAAGGCGTTCCAGTCAATGATTTCAGCCAGGCCCGCATCACGGCCACCGAAAACGAGCTCAAGGAGGAAAAGGCTCTGACCCATGACCTTCTCCCTCACTGATACCCAAAAGTGGGATTTCAGGTTGCCTCGAGGGCACTCTCATCCCATCTGATTTTTGTCCAAAATGAATCGCCGGACCTCATCGCTGTTGATCCTCATCGCCGCCGCCGTTCTCTGTGGATGCGCCCGTTCCAAGGCCGTCACCTCCACGGGCCTTTCCTACTGGCCTCCGGGATCACCCCCGCGTGAATTACCGCCCGAACTCATGCCAAAAACCAAGACGACGCCCAAGCCGTAGTCGACTGCGCCTCATCCCAGCATCCAGGCGATGATCGCCTTCTGTACGTGAAGGCGATTTTCGGCCTGGGTGAAGATGGTTGATGCATGCCGCTCGAGGGTGGCGGCGTCAATTTCGTGTCCCCGGTAGGCCGGCAGGCAGTGCATCACCAGCGCCCCCGGCTTGGCGGCGGCGACCAGCGTGTCATTAATTTGGTATCCCTGTAAGGCTCGAAGGCGGTCGGATGCCTCCGCCTCCTTTCCCATGGACACCCAGACGTCCGTGTAAAGAAGGTCCGCGCGACGGGCAGCCAGGGTGCAATCCACCACCAGCTCCAGGGTACCGTTGCCCAGGGCCATCCGCTCGGTCACCGAGGTGGGATGAAGGTGCCAGTCTGCCGCCTCTCCGGCACCGGCGCGCCGAAGGAGTTCCGGAGCGGGCCAATAGTCTCGCGGAGCGGCAATGCGCAGCTCAAATCCCAGCTTTGCCGCTGCAAAAATCCAACTGGCCGGGACGTTGCAGGCGCCATCCCCCACAAAAGTGACGACACTCCCCTCGATCCTCCGACCAGTCAGTTCTTCGAAGGTGTAAATATCAGTGAGGATCTGGCAGGGATGTTCCTGATCCGTCAGGGCATTGATGGTGGGAATGCGGGAATATCGGGCGAATTCCTCCACGTCCGACTGGGCGAAGGTTCGGATGACCGCCCCGTGCAACATGCTGCCCATGACGCGGGCCGTATCCTGAATCGGCTCGCCCCGGCCCAACTGAATGTCGGCGGCGCTCAAAAAAAGAACCTCAGCTCCCAATTCCCTCAATCCCACCTCGAAACTCACACGGGTCCGGGTGGATGACTTGGAAAAAACCAGAGCCCAGGTCTGGCCCGTCAACGGACGGGCATGAAGTCGGCGGTGCAGCTTGAATTCGGGGACACGTGCGAGGATGGCCCGCAGGTCGAGGGCGGACAGCGATTCAAGACTCAACAGATGTTTCATGGCGGGAAATTCCCAGGGCACCAGCGGAAAACCATTTTGATACGCAAGGCCGGGCCGTGACGTCACGAACTAACTTGCTCCCAGAGCAAGAAAATGGCGGTGAACACCGGGTCTTCACCGTCCGGATCCCCCTCAACCGTCACTCGCGGATTGATATACGCCTGCCGAAGGCGCAACTTCCGGTTGCCATGAAGTTCATTTTAACGACGCACAACGTCACTCTGACCGATGCCATTGAGCAACATATCCTGGCCCGGTTGGAGAAATTGGAGCACATCGACCGCTGGCTGCTGGACGCCCGGGTCACCCTGGAAAAGGATCACGCTCCCAAAACGCCCGAAAACAGCTACAAGTGTGGCATCCGCCTGGGTGTTCGCGGCAACGATCTTTATGCCGAAGACAAGGAAGCCGACCTGTACAAGGCCATCGACCTGGTCACCAAGAAACTGGAGCAGCAAATTCGCAGCAAACACAGCCGTGTGAAGGCAAAAACTCACAAGGTGGCCGCCCGGCTCAAGGCCAAGCGACAGACGGTCAAAGAGTGATGTGATCCTCCGAGCGCGCATTGTACTGCCCATGACCGCGCCGCCCATTGAGGACGGCGCGGTCTTGATTTCCGGGGACCGCATCCAGTGGGTGGGCGCATGGAAGGACCTTGCCCCGCAGGTGTCCGGTGCGGTTGAAGATCTGGGTGAGGTCATCCTCCTTCCAGGTCTGGTCAATTCGCACTGCCACCTGGAATACACCCACCTGGCCGGAGTTCTGGCACCTCCGAAGTCGTTTCCCGACTGGATCAAATCCATTCTTACCGCCAAGTCGGCCTGGGACTTTGCGGATTACGCACTGTCCTGGCTCGACGGCGCCCGTCAACTCCTGCAGTCCGGAACCACCTCGGTGGCTGACATCGTCTCAGTGCCGGAACTGCTGGATGTGGTTCGCCCCTCGACGCCGCTCAGGGTCCACTCTTTCCTCGAAATGACCGGAATACGTAGCCGGCGTCCCGCGGAGGAGATCGTCGAGGAGGCAATCCACTGGCTTTCGGAACTCCCGGGGCATCCCGAAACCGTCGGTCTTTCGCCACACGCACTTTATTCCACCACTCCGGAACTTTTGGAGGTCACCGCCCAGGTGGCGACTCAAAAAAAGTGGCGCATCTCCATGCACGTGGCTGAATCGATTGCTGAGTTTGAGATGTTCATGTATGCCCGCGGTCCCATGTACGACTGGCTCGTTCCGCAACGAGCCCGTCAGGATTGCGGCACCGGGTCACCGGTTCGAATCTGTGAAAACCATGGAATTCTAAGCCCGCATTTCATTGCCGCCCATGTGAATTACCTGTGGCAGGATGACGCCCATCGGCTGGCCTCCCACGGAGCCCATGTCGTTCACTGCCCGCAGAGCCATGCCTACTTCCGTCACCATCGATTTCCCCGCGTCGAACTTCAGGAAGCCGGGGTCAATGTCTGCCTCGGCACCGACAGTCTCGCCTCCACCCGCGTCTCCAGTTTCCATCGTCCCCGACTCTCCCTTTTTGATGAGATGACGGCCTTGAGCCAGTCGGACTCACGGATCAGTCCCCGAGAAATCCTCGCGCTCGCAACCACCCACGGCGCTCGTGCCCTTGGCCGCCCGGATCTGATCGGAGGGTTGGGCGGCAATAGCCTCGCGGACTTCATCACCCTTTCGTACCAAGGCCCCCTGTCGGACGCAGAGGCACGTGTCGCGTCCCATTCCGGCAACGTCCTGGGAACCTGGGTGGGCGGAACCTGTGTATGGCGGAATCCCGATTGGACGTGAGCCACCTCCCGTCGCCGGGCGTGATCGTGCCCGGGGCCAACGGCACCCTCGGTCGGGCGCTCGTATCGGCATTTACCGCGGCAGGATGGTCCATCACAGCCGGATGGCACCAAACACCGCCACCCTCGAATTCTGACCGAATCCTCTGGTCCAAAATCGATGTTACCGATCGCGGGAGCCTGCGCCAGGGAATCGACCAGCATCTGGATCGTTGGGGCCGACTCGATGCCTTCGTCAATGTTGCCGGTGTCGCGTGGGAAGGTCTCCTTCCCCGCCACACGACCGCAGACTGGGACCGCGTCCTGCAAGTGAACCTGACGGGCTCTTTTCTTTGCGCCCAGGCGGCCTTCGAGGTGATGAAGAACCAGCACGACGGTCATCTCATCCTGATCGGTAGCCTCGCCGGCCGCTCAGGCTCCGCGGGTCTGTCGGCCTATGCCACCGCGAAAGCCGCCCTCCATGGGTTGACCCAGGACCTGGCACGGGAGGGGGGACCCCACGGCATCCGGGTCAACGCCGTCCTCCCCGGCATTCTTGAGTCCGCGATGACCCGGAATGTTTCGCCACAGCGTCGGGAGGAATGGATTCACGCCAATCACCTTCAGCAGTTGAATCAACCGGAGGAGGTTGCCCGTTTCATCGTCTTTCTGGCCGGCATGCGCCAGGTCAGCGGACAATTGTTTCAACTCGACAGCCGTCCGAGTTCCATCAACTGAAGCACAGGTTCTCCCATGCAACGCCTCGATGACCTCCTTCAAGCGCAATTGGGCGAACTGGCCGCCGCCGGGCTCCGGCGACAACTTCGCCGACTCGAGGCCGCAAGCCCCTGCCGCCTCGAGATCCAGGGGCGGACGCTGATCCATTTTTCGTCGAACGATTATCTGGGTCTGAGCGGGCATCCCGCTGTGTTGCGGGCATCCACCGAAGCCACGGAGAAATGGGGAAGTGGAAGCCGGGCATCCCGCCTTGTCTGCGGCTCCCTGGGGATTCATCACGAACTGGAGGAAACGATTGCCGCCTGGAAACAGACCGAGGCCGCTCTGCTGTTCAATTGCGGGTTTTCTGCCGCCATCGGTGTGATCCCCGCACTCGCAGGTCCCGGAGACCTGATCCTGGCCGATCGGCTGATCCATGCCTGCTGCCTCGATGGGGCACGACTAAGCCGGGCCCAACTCCGGGTGTTCCGGCATAACGATCTGAACCACCTGGAAAGCCTGCTTGAGCGAACGCGGCGGAGTCATACAGCAGGACAGCCCGAGCGCAAAATCTGGATTCTGGCAGAAAGCATCTACTCAATGGACGGAGACCAGGCCCCCCTTCGGGAAATGGTCGCACTGAAGGAGAAATTTGGTGCCTGGTTGATCCTCGACGAAGCCCATGCCACTGGGCTTTTCGGAGCCCGTCGCGCCGGACTGGCCGAATCCGAGGGCGTATCGAATCGGGTGGACGTGCACCTCGGCACGCTGGGCAAGGCGCTGGGCTCCTCCGGTGGCTACATTTGCGGATCCCGCACCCTGATTGATTATCTGATTCACCGGGCCCGCTCGCTGATTTACTCCACTGCCGCCCCTCCCTCGGCCTCTGCGGCCGCACTGGCAGCCATCCAGATCGTCCAGTCCGATGAAGGGGCCGGCCTGTCCTCGCAGGCATGGTCCAGGGCCCGGCAACTTCACCCTGGCCTGTCGCAGACTCATGCCGTTGTCGGAGAACCGATGTCGGCGATTCTTCCCCTGATGGTGGGTGAACCTCAAGCCGCCCTCGATCTCTCCGCCCGGTTGTTCGAACGGGGCATCTTTGTGCCGGCGATTCGCTATCCGACAGTCCCCATGGGAGAGGCCCGCCTGCGTTTCACGGTCAGCGCAGCCCATTCATCGGAAGACGTCCAATCCGTTTGCCGGGCTCTCGCGGAAATCCGGTGATTGACTCCCCCCTCCATGCATCCCCTGGCACAACTCGATCACGATTTCGTCTGGCACCCGTTCACCCAGATGAAGGACTGGCTGAAACAAGAGCCCATTGTCCTGATCAAAGGTCGGCGCAGCGAGGTGACCGATGCCCATGGCAACACCTACCTCGACGCCAACTCCTCCATCTGGACCAATCTGCATGGCCACAACCATCCCGCCATCAATCGGGCCATCCGGCGGCAGTTGCAACGCGTTGCGCATACCTCGGCTCTGGGCCTGGCCAATGAACCGGCCAGTCAGCTGGCGGAGCAATTGATTCAGCGGGTTGACCGAAAAAGCGCCTCGCCTTCAGCTTCGTCCAACCGGCTGCAAAAGGTCTTTTTCTCCGATGACGGCTCCACCGCCATGGAAGTCGCCCTCAAACTGGCCTACGAATACACCCGTCGCACCCGGGGAGCGAAAAGCCAGCCGCGATTCCTGAGCCTCCAGGGTGCCTATCACGGCGATACCGTGGGGGCGGTCAGCCTCGGTCACATTGACCTCTTCCATCAGGCCTACCGGGGATTGCTCTTTCGCTCGGAGGCGGTCATGTCGCCCTACTGTTACCGATGCCCCTTCAACCGGGCGCG